>CAJFTT010000044.1 GCA_904420005.1 Candidatus Tabaqchalia intestinavium
AACTATACCCTATAAGGCTCCGTCCTTCTACTTTTTTATTCGCTTTTTCTTGCCCTGCTGTCCAATATGTATTGTAGCTCTACAAAAAAAGCCCGGTTCTTTTTTCGCGCGCCCTTGACACACAGGCCGGCGCGTGGTATAATACCCCCACAATTGAAAATGCCCATGAGGGAGTAATTGGCGCGAGCGATCGCGTGGCAACGTCAACAACCGGCGGCTCTGCCGTCTGGCTAGCCTTAAATAATGAGACTCATGTATAACCTTCGCGCTTATACATGAACCTCCCGTGTGGTGAGAGTGATCCAGTGTGACCGCGAAGGTCGTGCCGGGTCTTTTTTGATTGTCCATCTCAACACACAGGAGGAATGCAACATGGACGCACACCGCATGCAGCCGCAGCAGGTGCTCGACGCGCTGGGCGTCGACGCTGCGCAGGGCCTGAATTCGGCGGATGTCCCGGCGCGCCGCGAACGCTACGGCGCGAATGAATTCACCCGGGAAAAGCCGCCTTCGGTCTTTCGGCGGATCCTGGAGAACCTCAAGGATCCGATGCTCGTCATGCTCATCATCGCCGTCGCCATCACGCTGGGGGTCAACCTGTTCCAGTATTTCACCGGCGGACATGCCGACTTTGTGGAATGTCTCGGCATCTTCATCGCCATCGCGCTGTCGGTCGGCATCACCGTGGTCATGGAGGGCAAGAGCGCCAAGGCGTTCGAGGCGCTCAGCCGCATGAATGAGAACGTCGTCGTGCGGGTCATTCGCGACGGGCAGACGCAGCTGCTGCCGCAGCAGGCGCTGGTGGTGGGCGACGTGCTGCTGCTGGGCACCGGGGATCGGCTGCCGGCGGACGGCCGACTGCTGGAGAGCACCGCCCTGCTCGCGGACGAATCCTCCCTCACCGGCGAGAGCGTCCCGGTGCATAAGGACGCCGGCTTCGTATGCGAGGGGGAAGCGACGCCCATCGCCGAGCGCGCGAACATGCTCTATTCCGGCTGCTTCGTCACGGGCGGCAGCGGCAAAATGGTCGTCACCGCCGTGGGGGATCAGACGGAATTCGGCAAGATCGCGCGCGAGCTGACGCGCGCGGGCCAGAGCACCACGCCGCTGCAGGAGAAGCTGGCCAAGCTCGGAAAGCGCATCGCGCTGCTGGGTACGATCGCCGCGGCGCTGGCGTTCGTCGTGCAGCTGGTGATGGAGATCGTCCATGGCACCGCGTCGTTTGATTCCATCTCCCAGATTTTCATCACCAGCATCGTGCTCGTGGTGGCGGCGGTGCCGGAGGGCCTGACGACCATCGTGGCGGTGTCGCTGGCGATGAACGTCATCAAGATGAGCCGCAACAACGCGCTGGTCAAGAAAATGGCCGCCTGCGAGACGGTGGGCAGCGTCAACGTCATCTGCTCCGACAAGACCGGCACCCTCACGCAGAACCGCATGACCGTCGAGCAGGTATGCGACCACGGCACGCTCGTCGCGCCGGCGGAAACGCGCAGCGCCGTGCTGCTGGAGAATTTCTGCATCAACGGCACCGCCGACGTGGATTTCTCCGGCGACACGCCGAAATTCCTCGGCAACCCGACCGAGTGCGCGCTGCTCGTCGCGGCCCGGCACGCGGGGCAGGATTACACGGCGCTGCGCGAGGTGGCCGACGTCGTGCATACCTATCCCTTCTCTTCCGACGTCAAGCGCATGACGACCATCGTGCGCATCACGGGCGGCTGGCGGGCCTACATGAAAGGCAGCCCGGAAAAGGTGCTGTCCATGTGCGCGTCCGGCGGCGAGGGGATGGAGGAGAAGATCACGTCCTTCCAGGAGAAGGCTTTCCGCGTGATCGGCTTTGCCCATCGGGATTTCACCGAGCTGCCTGACCCGGAGACGCAGCGCGACGAGATCGAGCGGGAGATGCAGTTTGACGGCTTCGTCGCCATCCGCGACCCCATCCGCCCCGAGGTGCTCGAGGCGGTCAAGAGCTGCCGCGGCGCGGGAATCGAGGTCAAGATGCTCACCGGCGACAACCTCGTCACCGCCTCTGCCATCGCGACGGAGCTGGGAATCCTCGACGAGGGGCATGTCGCCGTGGAGGCGGGCGAGCTGGAAGCGCTGGACAACGAAGCGCTGGCTGCGCGGCTGCCGTCGATCCGCGTCATCGCGCGCTCGACGCCCGGCATCAAGATGCGCGTCGTCAACGCGCTCAAGGCGCGCGGCAACGTTGTGGCCGTGACGGGCGACGGCGTCAACGACGCCCCGGCTATCAAGAACGCCGACGTCGGCGTCGCGATGGGCATCACGGGGACGGAGGTCTCCAAGGAAGCCAGCGATATCGTGCTGCTCGACGACTCCTTCTCCACCATCGTCACCGCCGTGCAGTGGGGGCGGAGCATCTTTGAGAATTTCCAGCGCCTGATCCTGTTCCAGCTGACGGTCAACGTTTCCTCCGTGCTGGCGGTGCTGCTGTGCATCTTCCTGGGCTATCCGGCGCCCTTCACCGCGCTGCAGCTGCTGTGGATCAACATCATCATGGACGGCCCGCCCGCGCTGGCGCTCGGCCTGGAGCCGCGCGGGGACGACCTGATGCAGCGCGCGCCGACGCCGCGCAGCGCCAGCATCCTCACCCGCGACATGCTCGCGCGCATCGGCTGCACGGCGGTGTATATCTTCGGCATTTTCCTCGCGCAGCGCATCGGCAACTTCCTCGGCGCGGCGGAAGCGGAAATGGCGACAGTGCTCTTCACGATGTTCGTCGTGGCGCAGCTGTTCAACGCCCTGTGCTGCCGGGAAATGGGCGACGCCTGGATCGGCCGCCACCTGCTGCGCAACCGGCTGCTGCTGCTCATCCTGCCCGTGACGTTCCTGCTGCAGGTCGTCATCGTGCAGTGGGGCGGGGCGCTGTTTGATACGGTGCCGCTGTCGCTTGCCATGTGGGGGAAAATCCTGCTGGTCGGCCTGACGGTCATCCCCGTGTCGGAGCTGTGCCGGCTGGTGCTGCGTCTGCTGCGCCGCCGGAAGAAAGCCTGACCGGCCCGGCGCCGGGACGCCTTCTCTGCAATATACCTGCAATATATAGGAAGAAAAACCGGTTCCCAAAGCGGCCGGGAAGGAGGCGCGTCCGCCGCGCCCCTTCCCGGTTTTTTCTTCGGGGCCGGCTGGCGCAGGAACGCCCCGGCCGCACGGGCAGTCGGGTAAAGGTGTCGTCCCGGCCGGTATGCGAAATAGCTGCCCCGCCCCGCGCAGTCTGGCGAAGGTTCGCGCCGCCCGGCGCGGCAAAGGGCAACCTCCCCCTCGCAGTCGGGCGGACAAGGCCGGCACACGCACACAGGGAAAGGGGGCTGCATTCCTGTCCGCACGCAGCTGGGCGCCCAAAACCGCGCCGGGACCCTACGGCCAATATGCATGCCCGCCCCGCGCCCGCGGCAGGGGGTGCGGCGGACGTCCCCCGGCTCCCGCCCTGCGGGATGGATTTTCGCCCTCCGCGCCCGCGCGCCGTGACGCGATTGAGACATACGACGGGCAGGATTTCCCTTGCGCATCCGGCCGGCGTTTGCTATAATAAGAACAAATTCAATACGCCGTCAGACGCGGCGCGGTGGGAGGTTGACGCATATGCCGTATTGTCCAAACTGCAAGAGGGATTTCGAGCCGGGCGTGAAGGTGTGCGCCTTCTGTGAAGAGCCGCTGGTGGAGCGCCTGGAGGAGGAGACGCCCGCCCAGCAGGAGAGCGCGCAGACGGAGCAGGCGTTTTTCGACGCGCATCCCGACGCGCGCGTGATTTACACCACGTTCCTGCCGCCGCAGGCCGCCCAGATCGAGGCCGCGCTGGGGCGCGCGAGGATCCCCTGCTTCGTCCGGGTCGTCGATCAGGACGAGGAATGCGGCGTGGAGCTGCTGGGGCAGCCGTTTGATTTCCTGCTGGATATTTACGTGCCGGAGGAGGCCGCCGAGCCGGCGCAGAAGGTGCTCGAGGACGTGGTGGGCCTGGTGTTCGCGGACGACGCGGAGATCGCGGCCTATGCGGAGTACGAAGACGATGAGGCGGAGTACGAGGACGAGGCGGAGCCGACCGGCGAGGACGGCGCGCCGCTGCCGCCCGAGCAGGAGGAGGAAGAGGAGGCCGAGCTGCGCCGGCTGGACGGGGACGAGCGATAAGCCCCCGGTGCACGGCGCACAGCGGCCCAAAGCGCAAGCGCGGCCGGGCCTGCCCCAATGGGGCGGCAACGGGGCGGCGCGCTCCGCGGCGCAGGTATACCGGGCGGCCGACGAGCAAAGGAGGAACCGCATGCAGCATACGTTTCGCATTTCGGGCTTCGCCGATGAGGCCAGCCCCTCTCTGGAAGGGCAGATCCGCGTGCTCCGGCAGGAACGCATGGAGTGGATCGATCTGCGCGTCGTGGACGGCAGAAACGTCGTCGACCTGACCGACGAGGCGCTCGCGGAGGCCGCGCGGCGGCTGGAGGCGGCGGGGATCCGCGTCTCCTGCATCGCCTCCCCGGTCGGCAAGATCCCCTTCGACGCGCCCATCGGCCCGGAAGTGGAGCGGCTGCGCCGCGCCATCGCCGCCGCGCAGCGGTTGGGGACGCCGTATGTGCGGATTTTCAGCTTTTTCCTGCCGCAGGCGGAGGCCGATGCGCTCGCCGGCCCGGTGCTCGAGCGGGTGGAAGCCTTCGTGCGGGCGGCGGAGGGCACGGGCGTGCGGCTGCTGCACGAGAATGAAAAAGGCATTTTCGGCGACACGGCGGCGCGCTGCCTGCAGCTGCACCGGACGTTTGGCGACGCGCTGGGCGCGATTTTTGACCCGGCCAATTTCCTGCAATGCGGCGAGCGGCCGTGGGAAGCCTTCGAGGCGCTCGCGCCCTATGTGGAATATATGCACATCAAGGACGCGCGCCTGGGGCAGATGGAGGTCGTTCCCGCCGGCATGGGCGACGGACGGCTCGCGGACATCCTGCGTCAGCTCGCGGCGCGCGACGGGCTGGTGCTCAGCCTGGAGCCGCATCTTGCGGCCTCCCCCTGGATGGAGCAGATCATGGCGCGGGAGCGGATCCCGCGCGCCGCAGCCGGCAGCGTGCAGCCGGAGGAGCTTTTCTCCCTGGCGCACCGCGCGCTCGAGAAGCTGCTCTCCGCCTGACGGCGGGCGATACCCCAGGCAGAGCGGAGCGCGGCCGGGCGGCGGAGAATGCGCGGCGCATGAGGCCGGCGCGGGCAGCGGCACGGCGCAGCCGCAGGGTCTCCCGGAGAGCGGCCGTCGCGCAGGGCCCCGCGCAATTACGGAAAGAAGGGTAATCATGCAACTGGAAGGCAATGTGCACGTTTTCGGCGACCATATCGACACAGACGTCATCATCCCGGCGCGGTATCTCAACACCAGCGACCCGGCCGAGCTTGCGCGGCACTGCATGGAGGACGCCGATCCCGATTTCGCCGCGTGCGTGCAGGCGGGCGACCTGATCGTGGGGGGCGAGAATTTCGGCTGCGGCTCCTCGCGGGAGCACGCGCCCATCGCCATCCGCGCGGCCGGCGTGCAGTGCGTGGTGGCGCGCAGCTTCGCGCGGATTTTTTTCCGCAACGCCATCAACATCGGCCTGCCCATCTTTGAATGCCCGACGCTGGAGGGCGTGCGCACAGGCGACCGGCTGCGCGTGGACGCCGACGCGGGCGAGGTGGTCGATCTCACGCAGGGGCGGCGCTTCGCCATCCAGCCACTGCCGCCTTTCATGAAGGACCTGCTGGAGGCGGGCGGGCTGATGCCCTATATCGCCCGGCAGCGGGAGCAGGCGTGAAAGCAGGCTTGAAGGAACCATCCCGCCGGTGCGGGAGAAAGGCGGTGAACGGATGAAGGAATATCGGATCGCGCTGCTGCCGGGAGACGGCATCGGGCCGGAGGTCGTCGCCCCGGCTGTGCAGGCGCTGGAGGCGGCGGGGCGGCTGTTTGGGTTCTCCCTGCGCTTCGAGACGGCGCGCATCGGCGGCGCGGCCATCGATGCGGACGGCACGCCGCTGCCGGAGGAGACGCTGGCCGTCTGCCGGCGCAGCGACGCGGCGCTCATGGGCGCGGTCGGCGGGCCGAAATGGGATACGCTGCCCGGCGACCGGCGGCCGGAAGCCGGCCTGCTCGGCATCCGCGGCGCGCTGGGGCTGTTCGCCAACCTGCGCCCGGCGAAGGTCTTTTCCCCGCTCGCGGACGCCTCCCCGGTGAAAAACGCCGGGCAGATGGACGTGCTGGTCGTGCGGGAGCTGACGGGCGGGATCTATTTCGGGCGGCGCGGCCGGCTGACGCAGGACGGCGTCGCGGCGGCGTTTGACACCGAGCAATACAGCGTGCCGGAGATCGAGCGCATCGCGCGCGCGGCCTTCGACGCGGCGGCGCGCCGGCGCGGGAAGCTCGCCAGCGTCGACAAAGCCAACGTCCTCGAATCCTCGCGCCTGTGGCGGGAGACGGTGACGCGCGTCGCGCGCGAATATCCGCAGATCGAAACGGAGCATCTTTACGTCGACAACGCCGCGATGCAGCTCATCCGCCGGCCCGGGAGCTTCGACGTGGTGCTCGCGTCGAACCTGTTCGGCGACATTCTGTCGGACGAAGCGGCGATGCTCAGCGGCTCGATCGGTCTGCTGCCGTCGGCGTCGCTCGGGGCGGGCGCGTTCGGCCTTTATGAGCCGGTGCACGGCTCTGCGCCAGACATCGCGGGGCAGGACAGGGCCAATCCGCTCGCGACGATCCTTTCCGCGGCGATGCTGCTGCGGCATTCCCTCGGGGAGACCGCCGCGGCTGACCGGCTGGAGGCGGCCGTGGACGCCGCACTGGCCGTCTGCCGCACGCCGGATCTGCCGGCCGCCGGGCTTCCGGTCGTGGGGACCGCCGCCATGGGCGAAGCTGTGCTGGACGCGCTGCGTTAAATTGGCGGAATTTGGGCAATACTAGAATACCGGGACCGATCATCGGTCCGGCCGTCTCCCGCGTCGGGAGGCGGCGATACATCAACAGGAAAGAAGGGGCCACATGAACACAAGCCAGGTCAGAGCCCGCGCGCGGCAGCTGCTGCGCGGGCATTACGGAATCCCGCTGGTCATCCTCGTCACGACGATCGCCGCCGGGCTGCTGCTTTTCTATGTGGCGGATCTGCTGCTGGCGGTGCTGGGGATTTTCTCCGTGGAGGACGGGTTTCTTGTTATCGGCACCGATACGCTGGAGGGCTGGCAGATGTGGGCGCTGGGCGGCGTGGCGATCCTCGTCGTCGCGGCGGGGCTGCTGTTTGTCTCCGTGCTGCAGCTGGGCGGCTATCGCTGGTTCTTCCGCTTCGCGGCGGAGCAGCCGGACGGCGCGGGCACGCTGTTTTACTATTTCTCCTCCCCGCGGCGGTACGGCCGGGCGGTGCTGCTGGAGCTGCAGCTCATGCTGCGGACGCTGCTGTGGTATGGGCTCCTGCTGCTGCCGGGCCTCGTGCTGTGCGCCTTCGGGATCCTGGCCGCCGGCGGCGTGGACGCCTTCTTCGAGATCCAGGCGGCGCTGCCAGACAGCGCATTCAATCAGGACGCCTACCTCCTGCTGGGGTTGGGTTCCCTGCTGACCATGGCGGGAGCGCTGATCGCGACGGTGTTCTGCCTGCGGTACTGGCTCGCGCGGTATATCCTCGTCTCCGACGAGACGGTGACGGCCCGGCAGGCGGTGCGCATCTCGACGCGGATGATGGCCGGCCATATCTGGGAAACGGTGGGCATGGCCCTGTCTTTCATCGGCTGGTTCCTGCTGACCGTCGTCACCTGCGGGATCAGCCTGCTGTTCGTGCTGCCGTATTTCTCCATCGCGATGGCGGTGTTCGCCAAGCAGATCATCGACAGCAACGTCAGCGTCAGCCAGGCGCCGCCTTCCCCGCCCGGCTGGCAGCCGTGAAGATCCGGAGAAGCCATCAAGAAATAGAACCACGCGACTATCGCGTGGTTTTCTTGATACAAGAAGAGAGCACGGCAAATTTTGCCGTGCTCTCTCCTTTTGCCCCTTCAGGCGGTTGCGCAAAGGGAAATCCCCCCCGAACGAATGGCTCGCGAATCCCGGAATAGTTCCTTTGCAGATGGTTGTGAATGCTGGCGGAATCCCTCACAGCGCGCGGTTTGCCGCTGCGGGTTCGCGGCATGGCGCGAAGAACCGCCGGTTCCTGTTGCGGTTGGCGCCGTCTCTTCCGTCAGTCCCTTGCCGGGGCGGGTAGATACTGAAATATGCGCAGGCGCGGCTTCCCGGTATGGGAGGGAAATCCTCCTTCGATGCTTTTTCGTCTGGCCGCAAGCCGGCGGGTTCCCGGCACGGGAGGAACATCCCGGGGAGCGGGAACACGAATCTGCTTTCGCGACGCAGCTTCCAGCGTGGGAGGGAAATCCTTCGTGCCAGTCGGGGCGCAGCTGCGCTGGCAAGCGATTCTCCCACGTGGGCGGGGAAACCGTCTTGTTTGGCTGGGGCATATCGAAGTCGTTATAGATTCTCCGGCGTGGGCGGGAAAGCCGTATAGGTGGATGAGAGAACGCCGCGCTTGCATGGCGCTTCCCGGCGCGGGCGGGACATCCGCACTCTGCAACGTAGCTGCAAAGCGTCCACAAAGAGCTTCCCGGCGTGGGCGGGACATCCAGCCGGGAAAGCTGCGGGGAACTCCGCACGCCAGCGGTTTCGTGGCGCAGGCGCGGGGTATCCGCCCGGCGCCACGAACGCACGCCGGGCGTCCCGCGGGCTGTCCGACGCGGCGATTGCTTTCCGGCGCGCTGCCCGTCGCTCCGGCGGTGGATATGCGGCGCGCCCGGCAGCCTTGTTGCCCGGCGTGGGGCATGCCGCTTCCCGCGTTTTCGGCGGCGTCCACCGCGCGGCGGGATCACGCCATCCGTTCGCGCAGCGCCGCGAGGAGCTTGCGCTCCCGGCGCGAGACCTGCACCTGCGTCATGCCCAGGATCCGCGCCGTGTCCTGCTGGGAGAGCCCGCGCTGGTAGCGCAGCGAGAGAAGGCGGCGGTCGTTCTCCTCCAGGGTGGACAGCGCCTGCTGCAGCGCCACGCGGCCGACAATCTCCTCCTCGATGCTTTCGCTCGGCAGTTCATATTCTCCACCGCCCTCCTCTGTGATTTTGGTCAATGACAACGCCGGCGTCCCCGCTGCGAGCACTTCGCTGAGCTGCTCGCAGGAGATGCCCATCTGTTCGGCCAGCTCGCTGACCGTCGGTTCCCGGCCCTGCCGGGCGCAGAATTCTTCGCGCGCCTGCACGCTTTTGCGGTATAATTCTTTCAGCCGGCGGGAAACCTTGACCGTGCCGTCGTCGCGGAACAAGCGCTTGATCTCGCCGAGGATGACCGGCACCGCGTAGGTCGAAAAAGCGAAGCCGCGCGCGGGGTCGAAGCTCTGCGCCGCTTTGACCAGGCCCACGCACCCCGCGCTGTAGAGGTCGTCGTAGTCCACGCCGCGCCCGAGAAACCGGCGGGCGAAGGCATGCACCAGGCCGAGATGCTCCTCCACGCAGACAGGCGGCCCCTCGCAGGCCGGCTGCGCGCCGTCGGCTTTCTGTGCCGGCGCTGTTTTCGCCGGCATCTCAGTCCTCCCGCGCCGCGATGCGCTTGTCGAGCGTGACGGTCGTGCCCTTGCCCGGGACGGATCGCACCTTCACCTTGTCCATGAAGCTCTCCATGACGGTGAAGCCCAGGCCGGAGCGCTCTCCGGTATGTACAGTCGTGAACAGCGGCTGCATCGCCTGCTCGACGTCCTCGATGCCGCAGCCGTTGTCGCGCACGGTGATGCGCACGAGCTGATCCTCGAAGATTTTCACCGTGACATGGATTTGCCCGATGGTGTCGCGGTAGCCGTGCACGATGCAGTTGGTGACAGCCTCGCTGACGGCGGTTTTGATGTCGCTGATCTCCTCGACCGTGGGGTCGAGCGTGGCGACGAACGCGCTGATCGCCCCGCGGGCGAAGCCCTCGTTGACCGAGCGGCTCTGGAAGGTCAGCTTCATTTGATTGACGAGTTTCATGGCAGACTCCATTTCTCCGGCGGGAAAGTCCAGGACACGCCGCGCCCCTGCCGGCGGGGCGGGCTGGGCGGCGTCTCCGCCCTCCTGCTATGTATGCGCAAACAGGCCGGGGCCGTGCGCCGGCCTCAGCCGAATTTCGCCAGGCGGTCGAGGCCCGCCAGCCGCATCACTTTGCGGATCTGCGGGGAAGTGCCCTCCACGCGCAGCGTGCCTTCGTGCTCCTGCTGGATGCGGTAACGCCCCATGACCAGCCCGATGCCCGAGCTGTCCATGAAGCTGACGCCCCGGAAATCGAGCACCAGCTCGCGGGGCTTGTCCCGCGTGACGGCGTCGTCGATCTCCCGGCGGATGCTCGCCGCCACATGGTGGTCCAGCTCTCCCTCCAGCGCGGCGCACATCACCGCGCCGTCATAGGTGATTTTCACCGACATAGTTTTTTCCTCCTCCTTGCAGCGGCAGGGATGCTCCCTCTGAGGCGGGCCGGCCGCCTGCTGTCCGACGCATGCTGTCCTTCCGGCCGGCCCGCCTTTTTCTATGATACACAGCCTCGGCGGCGGATTTTGTCGAGGAAGGTGCGCGGGCGCAATTTTTTCTGCCCCGGCCGGCGGAGTACGCGGCGGCGCTGTGCTGCCGGAACCGTCGGAAACGAAACCGGCGCCGGCCGTGGTCGGTCGTTTCTGCGCCGCCAGCCGGGCGGAGCCTGCGCCTCCGAACAATCAAACCGTTCGGATCCCGGAGCCCTGCAAAATTGCATATTTTCTGTATCCGCCCCGTGTCTCGCCAGGACAGCGGGTCCGTCTCCCTTCCGCCCAGCTCCGGCGCTGCGCCGGGCGCGCCAGCCGGGCCGCCGCCTTGCCCGGCGGAACCCGGGCGGGGTGCTTTGGGCGCAGAAAAAGGCACGGGCTGCCGTTGCAACCCGTGCCTTTTATTTCTGATGCAATTGTCGTCTTCTCCGCCGCGCGGCGGGGAAACCGGGCGCGGCCCGGACGTCAGCGGATGATCTCGCCGTTGTCGTCGAAGCGAACCTCGCGGCCTTCCTTGGCGGACAGATAGATCGCTTCCAGGATCTGCGTCACGACGTAAGCCTGCTCCGGCAGCACCACGAGCGGCGTGTCGTTGCGCACCGCGCTGAGGAAGGTCGACAGCTCCACATCCTCCGGGGCGCTGCCCGTCGAGCCCTCGAAGAAGGCCACGCTCGCGGCGCTCAGGTCGGGGGTCAGCTGATAGGTGTTGCCGTATTCCTCGCCGTAAATGCGCAGGTTCTCGCGCGTGTCCGCGCCGGCCTTGGTGCCGCACAGGGAGGTCGCCGCCTCGCACACATCCAGCGTATTGAGCGCCCAGGACGCCTCGAGGTTGATGACCGCGCCGTCATCCATGACGATATAACCGAACGCGGAATCCTCCACCGTGAATTTCTCCGGATCCCAGGGACCCCAGGCGTTGGCGGCGTTCTTGGTGTCCGCCAGCTTGCGGAAGGTGTTGCCCACGACGCGTCGGGGCTTATAGTTGTTCATCATATACAGCGTCACGTCGAGCGCGTGCGTGCCGATGTCGATCAGCGGACCGCCGCCCTGCTCGTATTCGTTGAGGAACACGCCCCAGGTCGGCACTGCGCGGCGGCGCACCGCGTGCGCGCGCGCATAGTAGATCTCGCCCAGCTTGCCGTCCTCGATATACTTCTTGAGCGTCTGCGCCTTGGGCGTGTAACGGTTCTGATAGCCGATAGTCAGCTTCTTGCCCGTGCGGTGGGCGGCGTCGAGCATCTTCTTGGCTTCGGCGGAGTTGATGGCCATGGGCTTCTCGCACATGACGTTCTTGCCCGCTTCCAGCGCGTCGACGGTGATGAAGGAGTGCGAACGGTTGGGGGTGAGCACATGCACGTTGACGATGCTGTCGTCCTTGAGCAGCTCCTTATAGTCCGTATAGACCTTGGCGCCCGGCGCGCCGTACTTCTCGCAGGCTTCCTTCGCGCGCTCCTCGACAATGTCGCAGAAGGCTACCAGCTCGACCTCTTTCTGGCGGGACAGCGCCGGCAGATGCTTGCCGTTGGCGATGCCGCCGCATCCGATGATACCGACCTTGATCTTTTCCATATCGCGTTTCTCCATTTCTCCGGCAGCCAAAGGATCACAGCGGCGCCGCTGCATGCCGCGCCGCTGTGCCGCGCCCTCCCGCCGCCGGGAAAAAGGGCGCCAGGCAGAGGGTCCGCCCCCCTGTTTTTCTTCAGCAACACTATACCAAATGGCCAATCGTTTTGCAAGCGTTCCGCCGCAATTTCTGTTCAATCCTGTTTTTTCGTGAGAAGCTCCAAAATTTCCGGCGGAACTTGTGCAAATTCACGAGGCCCGCCGCCGAACACCAGCTGCGCGCAGAAAAGATTGGCCTCGCGCTCCAGCCGGCCGCAGGACAGGTGCGTCCCCTGCGAGACGAAGAAGAAATTGAGGTTCGTGTGCAGCAGCGCGTGCCCCAGCTCGTGCGCGCACACCAGCTCCTGCTCCTCCTCGGAGAGCCGGTTGTTGAGATAGATCAGCTTCGTGTCCAGAATGCGGTGGAAAAAGCCCTTGACGCCGTCGGGCAGCACCGTGAAAATCACGGGGATGTCCAGCGCCCGGCAGATCGCGAAGGGGTCGCGCGTTTCCTGCTCCTGCGCGAGCCGTTCGGCCAGCGCGGCGATCGATTTCCGGTCCATCGGCATTCGCTCCTTTCCTTTTCCTGCTTTGCCTGCGCGGGGGGGCGCGCCGCGGGATCGCGCCGTTCCCCCAACCTTCCGCAGCCTTCCCTTCACCGGGGCGGCGCGGGTCAATCGCCGGGTGTATCCGCGTCCTGCTTTTTCTCCGCGGCCAGACGGCGCTGCAGCGCCACCTGCGCGCCGATGCGCATCGCGTCGAGCACCGCGTCGAGATCCTCCTCGGAGAGCGGCACGCCGTCGAACATGATGGCGCTCTCCGCCCGCAGGCGGGTTCGGATGGAATCCATCAGTCCATCCAGCGTGTGCGGCGTTTCCTCCTCCAGCAGCGCGTCCACCGTCACGCCAAAGACCTGCGCCATCCGCCGCAGCGTCTGCGTGTCCGGCTGCCGCCGCCCCTGCTCGTACATCCCCACCGCGCTGGCGGAAATTCCCAGCCGCGCGGCCAGCTCCTGCTGCGTCCACCCCCGCCCTGTGCGCAATTCGCGGATTCTTTTTTCCAGCATATCGTTCCCATCCTTCCGTGCCGGCGCGTCGCGCCTTTCCCACGCATTGTGTAAAAATGCCATCTGTATTATACACCACATTTCGTGTGAAATCAACTGTATTTTTGACATTTTTTGGCTTGACATACCCATAAGTTTCCAGTAAAATAGAATTATGAGGAATGAATTGCGGACGATTCGTAAGCCCGTCTGGAAAAGAGCGGGATTTCTTTTTGTTTCGCAATCACACAAAATGTGTAGAGGTGATAATATGCAGAAGAAAAAAGAACGCAATCGGAGCATCCCCAACGTGGCGCTCGACGGCGATCTGACGGCTACGCCGCAGGAGAAAGCGCAGGCGCAGGCGCGCATGGTCGAGCTGGGCCGGGAATACGAAACGTCGGCTGCCTTACTGCGCGCGCGGGTGCGCACGCTGCGGGAGACGCTGCCTTCCCTGCGCGGGGAGGAACGCCGCCGGCAACAGGCGCGGGTGCGCCTGCTGGAGCAGGAGATCCGCGAGGCGCGGCAGACCGGCGCAGACGCGGTGCTGTTTTACGCCGCGCGCCGGCCCTTCCTTCCGCACCGCAGACGGTGGCCCACATGCTGAGCGGCGCGCAGCTCGACGGTCTGCCGGAGCTTTTGCAGGGGCTGGCGGACGGAGAAACTTCAGATAACCGGGCGGAGCGAAGCCGCCTCGTCGCGTTGCTGCGTGTGCTGCTGCGCGAGGAGCTGACCCCGCTGCAGCGGCGGGTCGTGCTGGGGCTTTTCCTCGAGGGGAAGAGCCAGCGCCAGCTCGCGCGCGAGTTGGGCGTGCAGCCCGCCGCCATCAGCCGTGTCAAAGCGAGAGCCACCAAACGGCTGCATCAATGCGTATGGTATTACGAATGCGGCCGCCGCGGCAGATTGCCGTGATCCACCGCCCGGCCGGGTTTGGCCTTGTTTGTATTATGCCACAGCCGGCGCGGAATGTAAACGCCCGCGCTGCCAGGCTCGCCGCGTGCGGCGCTGGCTGGCGGGTTTCCTGGTTTGCCGGCGGACTCAAGCGGCGCGTCCCGCCGCACGTCGCCTCGCGGCAGGGGGAGTCTCCCAGCGTCCCGCCCCGCTGCATAATGACAACCTGGTATCAGCCCGCGGCGGGGGATCTACGAACGTTCCTGCTGCACGATGACGGGCTGGTAATGGCCCGCGGCGGGGGATCTCCCGCCGCGCAAGCCGGCAAAGCCGGCTTTTTGAAGCAGGGAACCGGGAAAGCTGGGCTAGCTGTCGCCGAGGCATCGGGTCCAGTTTTTCGGAGTCACAGTTATAATAGGAAGCGGGCGGGAAGCCTTGCGCGCAGACGGTCCGGCGCCGCCTGGCGCCCCGCGGCCGAGAAAGGCAGAGAACCAGCGCAACTCTAGCCTTTGGCAGCCAAGCGCCCGCGCCGTTCCTCCCACGCGTGTGAGGGCAGGCTCGAACGTTAGCAGGCAGAAATCCGCCTGCAAAAGTTTCTCCCGCGCGGGCGGGGGAATAGCGGATGCTGTCCAGCACACAGACGTAGGGGGCCTCCCGCGCGGGCGGGGACCGGGTCCTCCGGCGACAGTATTTCGGTTCCCAATGCGTTTTCCCGCGGGCGGGGGGAGCTTCGGGGAAATCGTCGGCGCTGTCGGCACGGCTAGCTTTTCCCACACGCGAATAGCCGCCCGCTTTTTCCTTTCTGCCTCCCCGACAAGAACAGTATACCACAATCGCAGGGACAAAAATGTCCCTGTGCGCGGCTTTGGCCGCATTTTTTTGCACGCAATTTCCCCGGGAAGCATGCATTGCCCGCTTTTCGGGCGGCCAGAGGACGGGCAGAGGCGGCGTCCCGTGCCGGCGCCCTGCCCGCTGCGCCGCGCAGCGTGGCCTCCCGGCGGCGAACGGCGCGCGTCATATCCGCATGGAGGAAGCGCCAACAGCCGCGCGCGGCCGCCAGCTTTGCGCCGCGGCATAGGGCCGAGCGGATCCTCATTGCGCGCTGGCCGCGGGCGACGATTTCGCGGCTGACGTGCTTTCTCCCGCGAAATACCGCGCCATCGCGCGGTTGCGATGGCGTTTCCGTCCAGCAGGCGTGCGGCTTTTCGCTGGACAGCGTTTTCCCGCTGCTGGCGGCCGGTGCGACCCGGCATACGGCGCGGGCAAAGCAAAAAGGGAGGGGACCCCGGGTTTTCCCGGGAGCCCCTCCCTTTTTGCTTGTGGAAACGCCCCTGGCCAAGCGGGACAAAAGCGTGCGCTTCGGCGGCAGGCGGCGCGCCGGAAACTCCGCACGGCAGCGCAGACAACAGCGAACGGCGCAGGTTGCCGGCATGGCATGGCTGCCGTTTGCGCGCGGCGGCGCATCGGAGAAAGCGGGATTCACGCCCCGCCGCAGAAGCTGGCCCGCCGCGCCGGCAGATCGCCGCGCTGGCCGGTCACCGCGGCGGGACCTCCCGGCCCCGTGCAGCTCAGGCCCCTTCCAGAAACCGCCGCACAACGCCCTCCGCCGCCCGGCGATCGGGCGCGAAGCAGATCTCCCCGTTCTGGCGGGTATATTCCCCGGGCAATGCATATTCGACAAAGCCATCCGCCCGGCCGGCCGCGTCCGCCGCGGCAAGGCACAGGGAAAGCAGCTGGCTGTCCGGCAGATTGGTACGCGTGCCTTCCTGCGCAGAAAGAAGCGCCAGCAGGCGCTGCGCCGCGCTGTCGTCGGAAAAGCCCTGCAGCGCCGCGAAGAACACAGCGAATTGGCGCTGGGTCCGCGCCTGCGGCGTTTCTCCCGGATAAGCATATTCCATATAGGCCTGCAGCCGTGCGCCGGACAGGGCTTGCTGCCCTGCCGGGATGTATACGCCGCCGGCCGCGTCGGGCACATTCTGCGGCACCGTCACGCGCACTTCGCCAAACGAAGCCAGCGCCTGGGAAAGCGCATCGACCTCCAGCGCAAAATAATACTGCGTATCAAACGCGCCGGCCGCCAGCGCCGTGCAGGCCTCTTCTGCGATGCGCCGGCTGTCCTCGGGTTCCCGGTCGTCCCCCAGGCGGCCGGAGGCTGTCACAAGCCCTGCCGGCACATCCAGCACGCGGAACGAGCCGTCCGCCGTTTCATGCCGGATGAGCGCCACGGAAACGGCGTCCTCGCCGTCGATCCCGACGAAGGTGACGTCCACCGCGCGCCCGTCCGCGCCGATGGCGTCGCCGGTCACGATCTCCCCGCTGCCGATGTCCGGCGCCGAAGGATCGCCGCTCCCTTCGCCGGAAGGCAGGGCCGACGCGTCCAGGCCGGCGTTCCCCTCGGGCGCGCGATCCCCCGCGGCAGAAGCGGTTTTCTCTCCGTTGCCCTGCACCGGCAGATCCGCTTCCGTCGCAAGCAAGAGCAGGACGCTGACCAGGCAGACCAGCAGCAGCGCGCCCATCGCGGTCAGCAAAACAGCAATATACCGGTTCTCTCCCGTGAACCACTGTCGGATACGATGCATCGCTGCGCCTCCTCCCTCTCCGCTCTGCGCGCATCCCGCCGGCGCACGAAAACGCCGCCCGACCGTGGCAGATACGCCCGAAAAAACAAAAAAGAATCCCCGCCGCGCGCCGTCCCGCCCGCAGCGATCCATTCTTTCTGTCCCCCACATTCGTTTGTCATGCGCCGGCAGGATCCCCCGCTCGGCCGCGCGCCCCGCGCGTCCGGTCATGTTGGCAGGAATCCGGCCGACTTGCCCCCTGGCCGGCCCGCTCCCCCGCACCGGACAAGGCCGCCGGGAAGGCCCCGGTTCAGGCGGCGCCCCATCGCGCGCATTCACGCCGGGCTTCCCCGCGCTGCTCTCATTCGGCGCACGGCTGCCCGTCCGGAATGCTATGCTTTTTCGATCACCCTCGAAAAAGGGAAAAACGCCCGGTTTTGGGCGTTTTTCCTGGAGAGAATGGGGGAGAATGAAAAGCTATACTTTTCATTCCCATTTCAGTATACACGATTTTGAAAAAAAAGCAATCTTTTTTACACAACTTGATGGTTTTTAATAAAAAGCGCGGCGATTTTTGTGCAAATTGCCGCGCTTTTTGCTCAATCCCGGGCCTTGTCCGCGATCTCCTTTTGAATTTTTGCGACAAACGCCTCCACCGGCATCGCGCCGAGATCGCCCTCGCCGCGCCGGCGGACGGAAACCGTGCCGGCCTCGACCTCCTTGTCGCCCGCCACCAGCATATAGGGCACCTTCTGCAGCTGGGCCTCGCGGATCTTGTAGCCGATCTTCTCATTGCGGCTGTCAAACTCCGCGCGCAGCCCCGCCGCCGTGAGCTTCTCGGTCAGGGCGCGGCAATAGTCCGTCTGCCGTTCCGAAATGGGCAACACCTTGACCTGCACGGGCGCGAGCCAGGCCGGGAACGCGCCGGCGAAATGCTCGATGAGGATGCCGATGAAGCGCTCGATGCTGCCGAACACCACGCGATGGATCATGACGGGGCGGTGCTTCTCGCCGTCCGCGCCGGTATATTCCAGCTCGAACCGCTCGGGCAGCTGGAAGTCGAGCTGGATGGTGCCGCACTGCCAGGTGCGCCCGATGGAATCCTCAAGATGGAAGTCGATCTTCGGCCCGTAGAACGCGCCGTCGCCCTCGTTGACCTTATACGGCAGGCCGAGCTCGTCGAGCGCCGCCCGCAGCGCGGCGGTGGCGGATTCCCAGTCCTCGTCGCTGCCCATGCTGTCCTCCGGCCGGGTGGACAGCTCGACGTGGTATTTGAAGCCGAAGAGCGAATAGACCTCGTCGATCAGGCGCACGACGCCCTTGATCTCGTCCTTGATCTGCTCGCGGGTCATGAAGATGTGCGCGTCGTCCTGCGTGAAGCAGCGCACGCGCATCAGCCCGTGCAGCGCGCCGGACATCTCGTGCCGATGCACGACGCCCAGCTCACCCATGCGCAGCGGCAGGTCGCGGTAGGAGCGCGGCTCGAGCTGATAGACCAGGATCCCGCCGGGGCAGTTCATCGGCTTGATGGCGAAATCCGTGTCGTCAATGACGGTGGTGTACATGTTGTTGCGGTAATGATCCCAGTGGCCCGAACGCTCCCACAGCGCGCGGTTGAGCATCATGGGCGTGGAGATCTCCTGATAGCCCGCGCGGGTATGCACCTCGCGCCAGTAGTTGATGAGCAGATTTTTGAGCACCATGCCGCGCGGCAGGAAGAAGGGGAAGCCCGGCCCCTCTTCGAGCAGGGCGAACAGCCCCAGCTCGCGGCCCAGACGGCGATGATCGCGCTTTTTCGCCTCCTCGAGGCGCGTCAGGTAGGCCTCCAGCTCCGCCTTCTTGGGGAAGGAGATGCCGTAAATACGGCAGAGCATCTTGTTCTTCTCGCTGCCGCGCCAGTAGGCGCCGGTGGAGGAGAGCAGCTTGACGGCCTTGACCGCGCCGGTGGACAGCAGATGCGGCCCGGCGCACAGGTCGGTGAATTCGCCCTGGCGGTAGAAGGAGATCGGCTCGCCCTTGTCGGCGTGCTCGTCCATCAGCTCGCGCTTATACGGCTGGCCGGGCAGGATCTCGCGCGCCTGCTCGATGGGGCAGGTGAAGCGCTCGACGGGCAGATCCTCTTTGACGATCTTGGCCATCTCGGCCTCCAGGCGCGCCAGATCCTCGGGCGTGAAGGGCGTCGGCACGTCGAAGTCATAATAAAACCCGTTGTCGATGGCGGGGCCGATGGCGAACTTCGCCTCGGGGAACAGGCGCAGCACCGCCTGCGCGAGGATATGCGACGTGGTATGCCAGAAGGCCTTCTTGCCGGCCTCCTCCTCGAAGGTAAGGATCTCCAGGGCGCAGTCGGCCGTCAGCGGGGTGCGCAGATCGGCCTCCTGCCCGTCGATGCGCGCGACGCACGCAGCCTTATACAGCCCCATGCCGAGCGACTTGGCCACGTCGGCGCAGGTGACGCCGGCCTCGAACGAACGGACGCTGCCGTCCTTGAGCGTGACTTGAATCATCATCCATACTTCCTTTCTTCCGGCGGCGGCGCCGCCTGATTTCGCTGAACACACAAGCCTGCCGGGCGGGAAAACAAAAGCACCCCCGGGAAATCCCAGGGGTGCGCTCGCACGGTTCCACCCTGCTTGCGGCAGAAGCTGCCGCCGCTCTCTCGCCCTTAACGCGGGCGGGACGCCGAACTTTCGCCGCCCTGGCTGGGCGGGTTCCTCCGGAGCTCCGGGGCGGTTTTCCCCAGGGCTGCCCGGACGCGCTTCCAGCCGCGGCGCATCCTCTCTTGCGGGCAGGGGATCTAGGTACTCTTCCCCTTCTTCGCTTGACGCTTGATTTCTCATTTCTGCCGGCGTTTCGCCGGAAACAGCTTCATTATAACGCGGCCGGCGGCATTTGTCAACGGGGCGGGGCCGTCATTTCTCCGGCAGCCGCACCGGCGGGGCCGTCATCTGCGCGCGCAGGCGGCGGAAAAAGAAGAAAAACATCGTGCAGGTCGTGCATACGGCGATCAAATCCGCGATGGGTTCCGCGAGGAACACCGCCAACACCTGGTCGGACAGGAACATAGGCAGCACGAAGATCAGCGGGATGAGCAGGAACACCTTGCGCAGCAGCGCCAGGAACAGCGAAGTTTTCGCGTTGCCCAGCGCGATGAAGGTCTGCTGGCAGGCGATCTGCGCGCCGAATACGCAGGAGGTCGCCATATACACCCGCAGCGCCCAGGTGGCGTAGGGCGCGAGCGTGTCCCCGCTGGCGATGAACATACCGACGAACAGCCCCGGCGCGAACATGCAGACGGCCCACAGCAGCGTGGAATAGAGCAGGCTGCACCGCAGCAGGAGCTTGAACGTGCGCTGCACGCGCGCGAAGTTGCCGGCGCCGTAATTATAGCTGACGATGGGCTGCGCGCCCTGCGTCAGGCCCTGCAGCGGCAGCATGGAGAACTGCATGACGCTGCTGAGAATGGTCATCGCGCCGACGGCGAGGTCGCCGCCGTAGCGCAGCAGGGAAGTGTTGAAGCTGACGGTCAGCACGCTCTCGGTGAACTGCATGACGAAGGGCGACGCCCCCAGCGCCACGCTCGGCGCAAGCACCCGCCAGGACGGCCGCATCGCGCGCAGCCGCAGGCGCAGCAGGCTGCGGCGCGAGCACAAAAACCACAGCACATAGGCGCACGACACCGCCTGGGACAGCACCGTCGCCCAGGCCGCGCCGCGCACGCCCATGCCAAAGCCGAAAATGAAGATCGGGTCGAGGATGATGTTGCATACCGCGCCGACGGCGACGGTGAACATGCCCATTTTCGCGAAGCCCTGGGCGTTGATGAAGGCGTTGAGCCCCAGCGAAAGCTGCACGAAAATGGTGCCCAAGGCATAGATGCGCATATATTGCCAGGCATAGCCGATGGTGTTGTCGCTCGCGCCGAACAGGCGCAGAATCTCCTGCCCGAAGAGCAGGAACACGGCTGTGAGCGCCACCGCCAGCGCCAGCATCAGGTCGAAGCAGTTGCCCAGCGTGCGCTCGGCTTCCTCCCGGTCGCCCTTGCCCAGCAGGATGGAGGCGCGCGGCGCGCCGCCCATGCCCGCCAGCGCCGCGAAGGCCGAGATCGCGAGGATGGCCGGCAGCGTCACGCCCACGCCGGTCAGCGCCGTCGCGCCGATGTCGGGGATATGCCCGATGTACATCCGGTCGACGAGATTATACAGCACGTTGATCAGCTGCGCGGTGATGGCCGGCGCGGCCAGCCGGAGCAGCAGCTTTCCTTCTTTCTGGGTCGCGAGCGCCTCCGTGTTTTGCGGCATGGGGCCGCCTCCTTTTTTATTTTTTACTATTTTGTTATTTTCCTGCGAGCCGCCGGACGGCGCCGGGGATGGTTCCCCGCCAAAACGCGCGGAAAAAACGGCCAAAAAGGAGCGCGCGCCTTTCACGCACACCCGCTGTGCCCACGGTCCGGCAACCCGGCTGCGGGCGCGGCGCGCATTGGGCGGCCGGGCGTATCGCGGGCGTTTCCGCCAGCCGGGGACGGGCGCGCGACAAAAGGAAGCGCCGCCCGCAGCGGCGCTTCCCCAAATGGCATCGCACGGCGCGCGTTTGACGCCCGTCGCGGTTTAATTGTCGGTAATGTACAGAATATCAGAGACGCCGCGGCCGTCCTTATACGGCTGATTGACGACCTCGCCCAGATAACTCATCACGGAGGTGCGTCCCCCGTCGAGGTTGTAAGCCGCCTGGCAGCCCAGCTCCTCAAACAGTTCGGACAGCGAGCGGAAGGACATGCCCATCGAATAGCCCGCCTGCCGGCCGTCGACGACCACGAAGCAATAGTGCCCCGGCTCGTAATACCCGATGGCGGTGCGGGGATTGACGCCGGAAATGTCCGTCGTCTCGAACGTTTTTGCCTGGCCGTTTTCGTCCAGCAGCGCCGGCCCGAACGACCACGCCTGCCAGGCCCCGGCTTCGATGGCGGCCTGGCAATCAAATTCCTCCGCGGAATAGGTCGCCATTTCGCCGTTTGCATACAGCACGCACACGTCGCCATAGACCGAATCCCGGTAAAGCGTGCCGTTGCGGATGACGACGCCGTTATCCCGGTTGCCGTAATAGTCGCCGTTAACCGCGAGGATGGCGTTCACGCGCTGCGCGATGGCGGGGGTCTCCTCCGAGAAGCCCTTGCCGTAGGTGCCCTCGGCAAAAGCCGTGCGGAAATTCCCCGTGGA
This sequence comes from Candidatus Tabaqchalia intestinavium, assembly GCA_904420005.1. GTDB lineage: Bacteria > Bacillota > Clostridia > Oscillospirales > CAJFTT01 > Tabaqchalia > Tabaqchalia intestinavium. Next base: position 21,833 of record CAJFTT010000044.1, read on the forward strand.
AGCAACGTAGACGTCAGCGATATAATAGGTGTTGCTGCCCTGCTGGACCTCGGAAATGGTGATGTTGACGTTGCCGCTGCGGTAAGAAGTGCCGGTCTGCTCAACGCTGCCGTCGGAGGTGAACATGCCGGCGAATTTCTCGCGGAAATCGCCCAGCTCCGCCTGGATCTGCGTCCCCAGCGCCTGCCCGGCGCGCGGGATCACATGGTGAAACAGCGCGAACAGCACCAGCGCCACGGCCAGCAGCAAAAAATCCACCAGCACCAGGACCGGCACCGGCACGAGCTTCTTTTCCCGCGCGCCGGTCTCCGGGAAAGTATGAAGGACGGCGGGCTGCCGCGGCTCCTGCGCGGGGTCTGTATCCTGCCGGACGGCTTCCTGTTCTGTCTGCGACCGCAAAAGCGCCGCCTCCTTTCGGGATGCAAAATTTCAGCTTTTCTATTTTACGACCGAAAACGAGCTCTGTCAAGGCTGCGGCTGTGAACGCTTTGCAACAGCTTTCTCTCAGCCGCCAGCTGAAAAAACGCACGGCCGTGTGGCGGGATAAAGGCGTCGGGCAACCCGGTTCGCCTGGATCCGGGGGACGGTTCCGGATCGTTCTCCTGCCTTGCCGACCGCAACCCTGCGTTGCAAAAATCGATAACGCAACATGGTTGCAGCGCGGCGGACGATGGCAGTATAATTATAGTATGGAAAAGATGGGAATCGGACTCCCCCGCGGCGCGGGCTTTCTGCCGCGGGGAGAAACGCAGGAAGGGCGGGGAACAGGATGGAACTGAAGGATCGGCTGGCAAAAATGCGCGCGGCGGCGGGGCTGTCCCAGGAGGCGCTGGCGGCGGAGCTGGGCGTCTCCCGGCAGGCCGTGCAGAAATGGGAGAAGGGCGCCTGCATGCCGGAGCTTGAGCATCTGGTCAAGATGGCCAAGCGCTTTCACGTCACGCTCGACGGGCTGGTGCTGCAAAGCAGCAGCCGGCATGTGGAGGAGATGCTCAAGCTTTCTCCGATCAGCCCGGATTACGAGCATATGCATTTCTGGGAATCCTATCCGGTTAACCTCGAGATCGAATACCGCCAGTGCATGGAGGAGGGCAAGGATCTGGAACGCTATCGGGGACTGTTCCAGGCGGCGGCTGCGATGCCCGAGGGGGAATATAAGGAACGGATCGCGGACGTGCTGTTCGATCTGCAATACCATGCGGGGACGGCTGAGGGCTACGCTTATGACGAACCCTCGGACCTGGAGGGCATCCGGGCGCAGGCGGACGGCTGGCGACGGGAGCGGCCGGGAACGGCGGTCGCGCTGGACAGCCGCGTGCGCGGCGCATGGCTGGGGCGGCTGTGCGGCTGCCTGCTGGGCAAGCCTGTCGAGGGTATGCGCACGCCGGAGCTGCATACGCTGCTGAAAAGCGCGGGCAATTTCCCCATGCACCGGTATATTCTGTCCACCGACGTGACGCAGGCGCTGCTGGACAGATTCCATTTCTCCCCCTACACCCAGTTTTGCGCAGACCGAGTGGACTGCATGCCGGTGGATGACGATACCAATTATACCGTACTTTCCAGTCTCCTGATCGAGCGGTACGGCCGGGATTTCACGCCGGGGGACGTCGCCAGACTGTGGGTCAATTGCCAGAGCAAGGATGCTTACTGCACGGCGGAGCGCGTCGCGTTCAAGAATTTTGTCGCCGGGTTTGTGCCGCCGCAGTCCGCGATGTATAAAAACGCCTATCGGGAATGGATCGGGGCGCAGATCCGCGTGGATTATTACGGCTATATCAACCCGGGGAATCCGCAGCTGGCAGCGGAAATGGCCTGGCGCGACGCGAGCATTTCCCATGTCAAAAACGGGATTTACGGTGCGATGTATGTTGCGGCGATGATCGCGGGCGCGGCGGCGAACGAGGAGATGGACACGATCGTGCGCTGCGGCCTGTCGCAAATCCCGCGCGCGTCCAGGTTGATGGAAGCGGTCGAGGGGGTTCGGCAGGATTTTGCAGCCGGTGCGCCGTTCGATGCGTTTGTCCAGAAGCTGCACGCGCGCTTTGACGAATATGAATCCCATGACTGGTGCCATGCGATTTCCAACTGCATGATCGTGACAGCCGCGCTGCTGTATGGAGGCGGGGACTTTGCAAAGTCCATCTGCATGGCGGTGCAATGCGGGTTTGACACGGACTGCAACGGCGCGACGGTCGGATCGGTTCTCGGCATGCGCAACGGAGAGGCGTGCGTGGGGGACGATTGGCGCCGCCCGTTACGCGGGACGCTGGATACCTCCATTTTCGGCGTAGGCAGGGTCTCGATTGAGGAGCTTGTACGCAGAACGCTGGAGGATGTACGCTGAAACGCGGCCCGGAAGAAGGCCCGCGGCGGGACGCCCGCTGCGGGCCTTCTGTCTGCCATGGGCAAAGCAACGCCGTAGGAATGCGCCGGACGCCCCTCCCACACTTTCCTGCGCGGCGGGGACGCCGCTCCGGGGAAGGAGCAGCCTGCTAATGCGAAGGAGCAGCCTGCCAAAGGGGGTCTACCCCCGCCGCGCAAAAGGCAGACGGCGCAGTTTCCGCCGTCCGCGTGCGGCGCCGGTTTTACCCCATTCTCCCAAGTATTGGTATTTGGTAAATCCCGCCGTGCGCTGCCCGCGCCGGCTCAGCGCTCCCAGGCCAGCGTGACGGGGCCGAGCAGCCCCATCGGCGCGAGGGGAAGGTATTGGGAGAAGCCGTCGCGCTCGAGATAGCCCCGGTTGGTGGAAACCTCCACTGTCAGCCGGTTGTCGCCCGCGCGCGCCGCGTGCGTGACGTCGAACACATAGGGAGGCCGCAGACGCACGCCGCAGGCAATGCCGTTGACTTCCACCGCCGCCGTGTCGCCCACGGCGCCGAGATCCAGCAGCAGCCTCCCTTCCCCGGCCTGCACCGGCAGCGTCGTCTCGTACCGCGCCCAGCCGGCGAAGCGCGGCTCGGCGTCCGGCGCGGCAAGGTTGCCGGGCGCGGCGTCGCGCCGCCAGAGCTGGTACGCCGCTTCCCCCGCCCGGCGCAGGGAAACGGAAAACCGCAGCGCCAGCGGAGCCGCGGGCGCGCGCCGCGGGCAGAGCGCCGCCGGCAGCGGGGACAGCGGCCCTTCCGACGCCGCGCCGCCGAAGGCCACGACGCAGGCGTTGCCGCCCGGCAGATAGAGCGGCAGCCAGCCGTCCGGCGCTTCGACGCGCGACAGGGTATTGTCAAACGCGTCGTAGAGCACGCCCGCCCCGCGCGACGGCAGCTGCACCGCCGTGTCCACCGCCGCGCACGGGCTTTCGTTGAAAAACATATACACGTCGCCGTCCTCCCGGCGGGTGCGCCAGACGCGCAGCGAGGGGCAGGCCTCCCGCGTCTGCACCGCGGCCAGCCCGCGGCGGCGCAGCGCCTGCGGGAGCGCTTCCAGCGGCACGGCGGAGAAATACGCATCCAGCCGGCGGATCTCCTCGCCCTCCGCGCTGCGGGCGCACAATCCCCCGGCGAACAGCACCGGTACTCCCGCGGCCGCCAGCGCCGCGATCCGCTCGAGCACGCGAATGGGCAGGAAATCGCTGTGCGGCACGATCAGCGCGCCGAACCGCTCCTGCGCGATGCACAGCCGCCCGCCGTCCGCCCGCGCCGCTTCGAGCAGATCCGCCGGGACGATGTCGAAATCGATCTGCGCGCGCGTCAGCACCCGGCAGGGCTTTTGAAACGGCATCATTTCCCCGCCCGCCCATTCGGCCTCTGCGTTATACAGCACGGCGACGTCCGGCTGGTGCACGCCGCCGGACAGCGCGTGGCTCATGCGCTGCATATAACGCGTCAGCCGGCCGAACAGCGGGTACTGCGGGTTTTGGCCCTGATAATAGAAATACGGCGGGCAATCCGTGTCGGGGAACTTGGGGTTGAACGCGTGCGGCACGAACCAGTGTACCCCGCGCGCGAGCATGTGGTCCGCGAGGTGGCACATCATCGGCAGGCCTTCCGCCCAGCCGAACGCGCCGAAAATCTCGCACACAGCCCGCCCGCGCTTTCGCGGCTGCAAATGTCCATGCGAGGCGGCGAGCTTGCCCAGCGCGTAGGTGAAAAATTCCGGGTCGATCTTCCCGCCTGCGATGATGCCGGTATGCACCTGCTCCGACAGGCCGGGGACGATCTGGCCGAGCACGACGTCCACGCCGCCCATATCCTGCCCGTCGAGCGCACGGAAATAATGCCCCGCGCCGTACCCCGTGCGCATATGCGCGCCCATATCCTCAATGACGTGCCCGATATATTCCACGCCGTGCGCGCGGCACCAGTCGCCGATCTGACGGCTGAAATTGTCGCGGTAGAGCCGCGTGATGACGTCCATATACGCCAGGCGCAGGCGCGGCGTGATCTCCCCGCAGTCGTGCCACAGCGCGGGCAGCGCGGCGGTGACCTGCGCGGGGGAGAGCCCCGTTTCCTCCGCGAGCAGCGCGGGCAGCGACGCCTTCCAGGGATAGCAGATCCCCGGCACGCCCAGACCCGACGTATAGCGCCCGTCGTCGTTGGCAAAACACGGCTCGTCAGAGAAAAAGCCGGCGAAGGTGTTGCCGAAATAGCGCGCGAAATGCTCGTAATGCGGCTGATAGACCGCTTCGAGCAGCAGCGCGCAGGACTCCCGCGTGAGCATGTCGATATACTGCCGGTAGGGCGCGGGGGAAGCGTCGGAATCCAGCAGGAAAAAGACGCGCCACACCCCGTCGGGAATATCCCAGTAAACCAGCCCGTCGCGCAGCTGCGCCGTCAGCTCGACCGGCGCGCCGCACACCGCCTCCCCGTCCCCCGGCGCGCGGCGGTAGGCATAGATCCCGATCAGCCGTTCGGTCTGCGCGTTCCAGCGGTTCCAGGCCGGCACTGCGCCGCCGGGCAGCGGGCCCGCTACGTCGACGTGGCACTCGCGCAGGGTGCGCTTTTGCAGCGCGGGACGCCGCGCCGGCAGCCCGTTGGCATAGCCGGTGGGGAAATGCTTGTCGTCGAGCAGCCACACGCGCATGCCGCGCCGGGCGGCCTCTTCCAGCAGGAAGCCGAAATCCTCCCACCACGCGTCCTCGCAGAACGCTTCGTAAACGCGGCTCTCCGCGCAAAATTCCCGCGCGCCGCTGCGCTCGATGGCGTCGAGCTCCCGCACGAGCGCCTCGCGCGGCTCGCCGTGCATCCACAGAAACGGCAGCACATAGCTGCCCTCCCGCCCGTCGAGGCATTCCTGAATCCGTCGTTGCATTTTCTTCGCTCCTTTCCTCTGTCAGTCAGCCGCCCGGCCGCAGCGTAGTATTTCGTGGCGACCCGCCGGACTCCCGGCCGGGACCGGCGGGCGCCGCCGGTCCCGGTGCGTATACCGCCAGGCGGCGCCAACGTGGCGGCCGCGGCCTGGGCCGGGGTTCCCCGCGGCCTTTCTCCTCACCGGCCGGGCGCCATGCCCCGCCGGCCGAAGGCAGGGAAACGAAACAGCCCCAGCCAGCCCCGCACGCGGCCCAGCCGCGCGCGTTCCCGCGTCCCTGCATTGGCAGGCGGGCGCTGTTTCCTCCCCGCCGGGCGGCGAACATCGCCTCCCCTCCCCGCCCTGGCCCTGCCGCCGCATTTGCGCACCGGACGGCGATCGGCCGCATGCTGCGCGCCGTCGTCGCAAAATCCGCAGGTGCGGCGATCAGCCGTCCACGGGCGAATGCGCTACGCCCCGACAGGCGGGGTTCCGCGCGACGCCCACCTCCCCGCCGGGCAGCAAAACGGCCGCGCGCCCCATCGGGAGCGCGCGGCCTGTGTTCCTGCGCCCGCGCGTCAGAATTTCCACGCGCGCACGACGCCTTCGATGCCCGTCACCGCTTCGACGACGGAATCCGCGACCGGCGCGGCCGTATCCAGCACGGTATAGGCATAGTCCTTCTTGGACTTGTTGACCATCGTTTCGATATTCTGGCCCGATTCGTTGACCTTCGCGGAGATCTGCGAGAGCATGCTGGGCACATTCTGATGAATGACGCACAGCCGGCCGCCCGCGACCGGCGGCAGCTCCACGGTCGGGAAATTGACGCTGTTGACGATCGCACCGGTGGTCAGGAAGCGCACCAGCTCCTCGGCCGCCATGCGCGCGCAGTTGTCCTCGCTCTCCGGCGTGGACGCGCCCAGATGCGGCAGCGCGATGACCCCGTCGACGCCCAGCAGGTCGTCATTGGGGAAGTCGGTGACATAGGCCGCGACCTTGCCGGACGCGATGCCCGCGAGCACGGCGGGGGTGTTGACCAGCTCCCCGCGCGCGAAATTGAGGATGCGCACGCCGTCCTTCATCTTGGCGATGTTGTCGGCGTTGAGATAATCCTTCGTCTCGGCCATGTACGGCACGTGGATGGTGATGTAATCCGCCTGTGCGAAAATATCGTCGAGGGAATTGGCCTTCTCGATCGTGCCGGACAGATGCCACGCGGCGTCGACCGAGAGATAGGGGTCGTAGCCCAGCACGTTCATGCCCAGCGCCTGCGCCGCGTTGGCGACCAGCACGCCGATCGCGCCCAGGCCGATGACGCCCAGCGTCTTGCCCTGGATCTCCGGGCCGACGAAGGCGCTCTTGCCTTTTTCGACCAGCTTGCCGACCTCGGCGCCCTGGCCCTTGAGGCCCGCGGCCCACTGGATGCCGGCCGGGATCTTACGCGAGGAAAGCAGCAGCCCCGCGACGACCAGCTCCTTGACGGCGTTGGCGTTCGCGCCCGGGGTGTTGAACACCACGATGCCCTCCGCCGCGCAGCGGTCGACGGGGATGTTGTTGACGCCGGCGCCCGCGCGGGCGATGGCCTTGAGGCTCGCGGGGAACTGCATCTCATGCAGCGACGCGGAGCGCAGGATCAGCGCGTCGGGATTGTCCTGCTGATCCGCGACGGAGAAACCCTCGCCGAAGCGCGAAAGCCCCGCGGGCGAAATCTTGTTGACAGTCTGAATCTTGAACATTGGTTCCACTCCTCTGAAAAATCATACGGTCCCGGCCGCCCGGATGAAACCGCGCCTGGCGGCGGCTCCACGCGGTCGGTTCTTCCGCCGCCCGGATGCTGCCGGCGGCGCTTGCGTTCGCCCGTGTGCCGCCAAGCAGCGCGCGGGCGAACGCGTTGCGGAGGCGTCAGTTGTCCGCCTCGAATTTCTTCATGAATTCGACCAGCTTCTCCACGCCTTCGAGGGGCATGGCGTTGTAGATCGAAGCGCGCATGCCGCCGACCGAACGGTGGCCCTTGAGGTTGACGAAGCCGGCCTCGGCCGCTTCCTTGACGAACTTCGCGTTGAGCTCGTCGCTGTCGGTGACGAAGGTGACGTTCATCATCGAGCGGTCACGCGGCAGCACGGGATTGTGGAACATCTTCGACGAGTCGAGGAAATCGTAGAGCACCTTGGCCTTTTTGATGTTGCGCTCCTTCATGACGGTCAGGCCGCCGAGCACCTCGATCCATTCCAGCACCAGCTTGCAGATGTAGATCGGCCAGCAGGGCGGGGTGTTGTACATCGAGTCGTTGTCCGCCATGATCTTGTAATCCAGCATCGTGGGCGTGCTCTCGCGCGCATGGCCGATGAGATCCTCGCGCACGATGACGATCGTCAGGCCCGCGGGCGCGACGTTTTTCTGCGCGCCGGCATACAGCAGGCCAAAGCGCGTCACATCGATCGGCTCGGAGAGGATGCAGGAGGAAATGTCCGCCACCAGCGGCACGCTGCCGGTCTCCGGCAGGGTCTTGAAGGTCGTGCCGTAGATGGTGTTGTTCATGCAGATGTGCACATAGTCGGCGTCGGGCGTGAGCGCCGCGGGATCGACGTCGGGGATGCAGGAGAAATTCTGCTCCTTCGAGGAGGCGACGGCCTTGACCTCGCCGTATTTCTGCGCTTCCTTGTAAGCCTTGGTGGAGAACTGCCCGCTCAGAATGTAATCGGCCTTGCCGGAGCCGTTCATGAGGTTGAGCGGCACGGCCGCGAACTGCGTCGAAGCGCCGCCCTGCAGGAACAGGACCTTATAGTTGTCGGGAATGTTCATGACGCGGCGCATGAGCGCCTGCGCCTCCATGATGATCGGCTCATAGGCCTTGGAGCGGTGGCTCATCTCCATCACGGACTGGCCCGTGCCCTTGTAGTCCAGCATCTCCGCCGCTGCGGTGCGCAGCACCTCCTCCGGCAGCATGCTCGGCCCGGCCGAAAAATTATACACTCTGCTCATTCCTTTTCCCTCCAAAAAATTATGATGATCCCATTGGGAAATGCGAATAAAATATGTATTTTCATTATAGTACAAGGCAACAGACGCGTCAATGGATTTTCCGTTTTTGCGCGAAAGATTTTTGCCGGGCGGCGCGGCGCATTGAAAACGAGCCGCAAATGTGTTACCATAATACCAATGAATCCACCGTGCGCCGGCGGCTTTCGTCCCCGGGCGGGAGACGCCCGGTTCGGCGGAGGGGGCCGGCGTTTTATCGCAAAACCAGAATTGGGAGGAATCCGTATGCAGGCATCCAAACTCAAGCAAGCCATTCTCTCCGGCGGCCTCGACGAGGCGCTCGCCGGGCTGTACGGCGCGGCGACGCAGGCCGAGCGGCAGCGTTACGCGGAGCTGGTGGAGAAATTCATCGGCACGTTCGGCGACCGCGACGTGGCGATCTTCTCCGCGCCGGGGCGCAGCGAGATCTGCGGCAACCATACCGACCACAACCACGGGCGCGTGCTGGCCTGCGCGGTCAACCTGGACATCCTCGCCGTCGCCGCGAAGAACGACGACGCGCGCATCCGCGTCGCCTCGGTGGGCTTTGACGCGATCGACATCGACGCCGCCGCTCTCTCGCCCGACCCGGCCGAACAGGGCGACGCGAGCGCCATCGTGCGCGGCGTCGCGGCGGGCATGGCGGCGCGCGGCTGCCCGGTCGGCGGGTTCGACGCGATCACCGTCTCCCGCGTGCCGGCCGGCTCGGGCCTGTCCTCCTCGGCCGCGTTCGAGGTCATCCTCGCCAAAATCCTCGACACGCTTTACGGCGACGGCGCGCTCGACCCGACGGAGGCCGCCAAGCTTTCGCAGGCGGCGGAGCGCGATTTCTTCGGCAAGCCGTGCGGCCTGATGGACCAGATGGCCTGCGCGTGCGGCGGCTTCGTGGCGATCGATTTCGCCGATCCGGCGTCTCCGGCGGTCGAGCGGCTGTCCTTCGACCCCGCGCAGCACGGGTACCGCCTGTTTGTCGTCAACACCGGCGGCAGCCACGCCAACCTCACCGGCGACTATGCCGCCGTGCGCGCCGAAATGGGCGCGGTGGCGCGCTATTTTGGCAAGGAGGCGCTGCGCGACTGCGACGAAGCCGGCTTTTACGCCAATTTGCCGCGCATCCGCGAGAAATGCGGCGACCGCGCCGCGCTGCGCGCGATGCATTTCTTTGCGGAGAACCGCCGCGTCGAGCGGCAGGAGGCGGCCATCCGCGCGGGCGACATCGACGCGTTCCTGCGCGTCGCCAACGAGAGCGGCGACAGCTCCTGCATGTATCTGCAAAACGCCTATGCCATCGCGCATCCGGCGGCGCAGGGCGTGACGCTGGGCATCGCGGCGGCGCGACATCTGCTCGGCGGCGCGGGCGCGGCGCGTGTGCACGGCGGCGGCTTCGCGGGGACGATGCAGGCCTTCGTCCCCGAGGCGATGTGCGAGCATTTCGCCGAGGAAATGGGCAAGATCTTCGGCAAAAAGGCGGTTTACGCGCTGGATATCCGCGCCTCCGGCCCCTGCTGCCTCGCATGGTAAACTGGAACGAGCGCGGCCGCGCCGGGGCGCGAGAAGCGGGAGCCATGCGCCGCTGACGGCGTATCTGGCTGCTCGGGCGCTGACGCCGCGCGAAACGCGGCATGCTCTGCCCGGACAGCACGCTGCTCTTCACGTTGCAGGCAGACGCTGCGCGCGGGGTATATCGCGCCTCGCCGGAGCGTTCGCCCGGCGAGACGCCGCGAATGGCCGCGACCGAGGAGCTGCGCCGTGCCTTCTGCCGGCCCGGTGGAGGCAGAGTCGATTCTGGCCGCGGCGGAGCAGGCGGCAGGAAGGCCGCGATGAAGCGGGGCCACGCGCTGCGCCCGCCGGCCGCGCCTGGTCGTCGCGGCCAGAAGAGGATTTCTTGTCCGGCGACTGGGCTGTCATATTTTTGTATAGCGCTTTCCCGCTTGCCCGGGAAAACCAACGCGCCGTGCGCGGCAGAAACCGCTGCGCACGGCGCGCTTTGCTGCACCTGGGTCGCCGAAAGGCCCATCGCTTTAACCGCCGCGGCACTAAGCCCGCAGCTGATTGACATGGCCGTACGGATTTTTTAATATGAAGAAAAGAGATCCCGCCGCGCGGCGGACGGTGCGCGGGCTCCCAGCGGCGCGGCCGCTCCCGCCCGTTTGCAAAGGCTTGCGCCCGGCTCCGGCCGGGGAGAGCCGCGCTGGCTTCGCGCGGTGTGTCGAATGCGCGGCGGAAAATCCCATGCCGGGCCTGCGGCGGCCGCGCGCCGCCGGATGCCCGGATGAAAGGGGCCTTTTTGGATGCTGGTTCTTTTTTATGCGCTTTCTGCGTGCAGCGCCGCGGTTTTGTCCGTCAGCCTGCTGACGGAGTGGCAATGGGTGCAGTGGCCGGAATGGACGCAGTTTTGGTATTGGCTCAGCGAGCGTCAGCTTTCCCAGCCGCTTTATTTATTCTGTCTGGCGTTTTTGGCCGCCTATTCCCTGCAGGCCGTCACCGGCCAGTATAGCGGGACGCTCTGGGGCGTGCAGATCCCCGCATCCCGGCGGGTCATGCTCTTCCGCCTGCTGGGCGTCGCCGGCGGGCTGCTCTTCCTGGTCGCTGCCGTTAACAGTATCGGCGGCGTCATCGGGTTCCTGGTCGGCCAGCTGCTGCAAATGCTCATCGGCTTTTTCGTCATTGTGTTCACAGGCGACGTCGGCGAATATTTCGGCGCGGCCTTACTGGTGCTGCTGTACTGCGCGGTGGCTGCGGCGGCGTTTATCATCAGCTTCTGTCTCGCTTCCCACATAGGGCTGAAGCTGCTGCGGAAATCCTCTGCGGCGCTGCGTCTGGGCAGCCTGCCCATTTTTCAGGATATCGACGTTTCTATGCCGCAGACCCGGCAGTTCTTCGTGGACGGGCGGCATATCGTGCTGCTTCTGGAAAACGGGGACACGTTGGATTTCGCCTACGAGCGCTATAATCTGCCGGAGCTGACGCGGCCGGTGACCGCTTCGGAGACGAAAAACGTCGCCGCGTTCGAGGTGGGGCTCATCGGCCTGTACTTCATGCAGAAATATCCGGGGGAGTTCGCTTTCTCGATCGAAAAGGAGACTGTCGAGGGCGATCCGGGCACGCCCGGCCAATCGGTGACGCTGTACGGCAGCGACGGCGCCGTCTATTCCGGCACGGTGGGCGGCGCGCCCGGCACGCCCGACAAGCATCCGTTCAATGGGTATCATTTCGTCCGGAAAGGCCGGAGGAAGGGCCAATCAAACGCGTAAATCCAGGTTTGGATAAGGACGATAGCAGGAAACCGGTAAAAGCGTAAAAGCCGACCTTTAGAAACCGTTCGCGGTGCTGGAGGCGGTTATGCGGGATCGGGGCCACGGACCGGGAACGGGGGCCGTGCGCGGCAGAAACCGCGGCGCACGGCGCGTTTTGCTGCCTGCGTTATGTGCTTCCCGCGCAAAAAAGGCGTCGGCTTCTCAAAAGAGAAGCCGACGCCTTTGCTGTTGCAGATGTCCGCGGTCTTATGTACCTGCGGGGGGAGGGGCGCGAAGGGCTGCGCAGAAAGCGCAGAACCTCCCGGTTCGCATTCCCTCCGAACCCGTTTGGGTGCCGAATCGCCGCCGCGGCTTACCGGGCGCGCTTTCTCGCCCACAGCGCGACGCCGAAGGCGCCGCCCGCCAGCATGACCGCCGCGAGGCTCCACAGCGCCGCGTGGCCCACGCCCGTCGGCGGGGTCTGCGGCTCACCCGTCGCCGGGATCACCGTGTCCGCCTGCTGCATTTCCTCCTGCAGCGCCGCGTCGCGGAAATATTTGCCGCAGCCTTCGCAGTACCAGTATTCGATGTTGCCGTCCTCGGTCGCCGTGGCTTCCTTCGCTTCCACCTTGACCGCCGCGTGCACATGCACCGTCACTTCCTCGCCCGTCGCCAGCGCGGCGTCGTTGACCGTGACGCTGCCGTCGCCCTCGTTACGGACCGTCACGCCGTCCGGCGCTTCGATCTGCACGTCGCCCTGCAGCACCGCGACGGTGTCGCCGGACTTGAGTCCGGAGAGCGAGGAGGCGATCTGCGCCTGCGTGCCGATGAAGAAGACATCCGCCGCGCCCGCGGTGGAATACTGCACGACCGCGCTGTCGTCCGAGATGAACCCGTCGTCCGGTTGGACGGCGAAGGCGCCGCCGTTGACCTCGACCTTCTGCGCGTCCTGCGCCGTGATGGCGCCGGAGATGGAGCCGCCGTTGACCGTCAGGGAGCCCTTCTGCCGCACGGCGATGGAGCCGTCAATGTCGCCGCCCTCGATGGTCACGGCCGGGATCTCCTCGGTGTCGGCGTAACTGCTGTCGACGTTGATCTGGATGTCGCCGCTGATTTTTGCGCCGTCCTCGATGACCGCGCTGGAGTGGTAATCCGTCGTCCATGTGAGCGCATACAGCGCCGCCGCGCCCTCCGCGGCGACCAGCTCGCCGCCGGAAACGGTCAGGTCGCCCCAGTTCTGGATGGCGCTGCCGCCCGCGGCATTCGTGACGACCGTGCCGCCCGTCATCCCGATGACGCCGTTGTCGTCGTTCTTCAGCGTGATGAAGTCATTCTCCAGCCGGCCGCCCTGCATGTAGAAGGTCGCGTCGAGATTGCGGATGAGGGAGCTGTATTTGGAGACGTTCTCGATCGCGCCGCCCGCCATGGTGAAGGTCCCGCCGTTGTTGTCCACGACGTACCAGGAATTGCCGCCGTTGTCCGTCGGGGAGGTGCTCGCCTCCGCCGAGCGGGTGAGCGTGCCGCCCTGCATCGTGACGGTGCCGCCGTTGACCAGCGCGCCGCGGCCGTGCGAGACGTTATCCACGGTGCCGGTACCGGTGATGGTCAGGGTGCCGTTATTGGTGATGGTGTGCTGCCCTGCTGCATTGGTGAGGGTCTTGTCCGCAAGGTCGAGCGTGACCGTGGTCCCCGCTGGGATGGTGACGCTCTCGGTCACGTCCCGCAGCAGCACGACGGTCTTGCCGTTCGCGTTGTCGATGGCCGCCTGCACCGTCGCGTATCCCACGCCGTCGACGGAAGCCGCGTCGGAATCCGCCGCGAAGGCCGCGGAGGTCAGCGTCAGACCCAACGCCAGACTCACCGCGCACAGGGCCGAAAGAATCCTTTTCATTTTGATTTCCTCCTGTTCCGCGTTTGCACGATTAAGTGAAGGATTTCGTTCTTCGTATTTTCTCCCCAGGGCGGCCCGTGCGGGCCGCTCTTATTTTTTATATGTTGCTTTTTTGCGAAAGGACTCCTTCACTTTTCTGGTTGTAGTATACCATTGGCATCCCGCGCGCGTCAAGGCGCCGGGGACAGAACGTTTACATATTTTTCTGAATTTTCTCGTTGCCGGCGGGCCCGTTTCTGCGCAGTGGCTTCCAAATAGTAGAAAAAATGGAAGCCGAAGGAAAACACAGGTATAATGAAAACAGCCGGCGATGCTGTATCTAGCCGTTTCGAACGGCGGCGCGCTTTTCGTTTGCAGGCCGGCGGCCCCCGGCGGCGCGCGCCGTGTCCATCGCATCGCTTTCCGTCCGCCGCCTTCCGGACCGCAGAGCAGGAAAGCCGCCCGCCTTCGCTGCGAAAATGCCCGGGATGACCGAATTTTTCGCCACGATTTATTCGTTATTTTATCAAAATTGTTTTTGAATTGTTTTAACAATCTGCACAAACTTCGATTTTTTGAAAAAATATAAATTCCCATTTATTGACAATAATAGGAATAAATGTATAATATAATCAGAGCCCGGACTCTAAACTATTATAAGGAAAAGGAGCGCTACAAAATGACAAGAATGAAACGTGTGCTGGCAGCGGTCCTTGCCGCGCTTTCCCTTTCTCTGGTAACGGTCCTTGCCGCGGATTCCATTTACCTCAATACCCGGCAGATCAAATGGCACAGTCTGTCGGATTCCTGGGAAACGGAAGTCATCTGGAGCGGCGACACGGGCGCTGCTTCAGATTTTCTATATAGTAAGAAAATAAAAACCATATATTGACATATATGGAAATAAATGTATAATTATTGTCGAGATCCGGATCTCATTATATTTTCAATATTGAGAGGGGTATAATAATGCATTTCAAAAAAGTTGTTGCTGCTATCTGTATTACAGCTATGTCTGTAGTAACAGTATCAGGGTTAGGATTGATTCAATCCGGAAGACTAGAATGGCATAGTTTGTCCTCTGATTGGAGCTATCCTGCTTCATGGAATGGAAAGAGTTTTGGAATTGGAGAAATACATTATCAGTGGGATAAGGGCGGAGCTTTGGGCGCAGATAAAATTAACGCAAAAGTTTCTAGTGTTTCCGGAGATGTGCTGATCAGAAGTGAAATTAGAATTATAGATGAGAACGGTAGATTACATGCACATCTTTCGAATTTTATGGATGGAATATATATTAAAGATCATATTGTATCAAATGATTTGTGGACGGCAACGCAAAGCACTTTTACCAAGTATTCCATAAATAAAAACGACACGGATTGGATTCAGTTTAAGGGAAAATAAATCTTTACTGTATCTTCCGTGTGGTGCATGATTGCTCCAAACGGAAGATATGAGAGAAAGGAGGCGCTGCATGCTGCTGCTTCTCAACTGCCGGTCGCTGATCCGGCGCGCGCCGCTGTTTTTCTGGCTGATCGTCCTCGTGTTCGGGTTCACGACGATCGGCCTGCTGTTCACGGCCAATTTCTGGCGGGCAAGGGAGCTGGAATCCCAGGCGAAAGACGCGGCGTATTTTTCCTATGCCGTCGCGCCGGAGACCGGGGATCTCGACGCGGCGCTCGCGGCCTTTTCCGCCCAGGAAGCGGAAACGCTGCAGCGCCTCTACGTCATGCTGACAAACGGCTCGGACCGCATCGTCGCCAACTACTGCGGAGAGTCAAAAAAAACTTTCAAGGTGTTTTACGGCAGGCCCGCCGAGGAGGGGAAGGCGGAGATCGTCCTGCCCAATCCAATGGAAGCAAGCGCGGGCGGTCTGTCCATGGGCGACACATATCTGCTCGGCAACACGCCGCTGACGGTCGTGGGCATCGGGATTAACGATTATTACGAAACCGTCTATTCGGCGGCGGCGGGGCAGGGGCGGATCTACGGCGTGGTGGCCGTGACGAAAACGCAGCTCACGGGCCGCGCGCAGGAGGACTTCGCCGCGCACATGGCGCAGGCCTTCGGCGGCGAGGTTTCGCTCCCCGAGCCCATGCCCAAAGGTGAAATCCTGACGCTCGACATGCTGCTCATCTTCGGGCTGATGGTTCTGGGGATGTTCAATCTCTGCTTCCTGTTCTCCGCCGTGCTGGAGAAGCGCCGGCGGCAGCAGAGCGTTTTCTTCCTGCTCGGATGCGGGCGCGGGCGGCTGTTCTCCCTGTACATCGGCGAGATGCTGCTGCTCGTGACGCTGTGCTTCTCGCTCGCGGCGTTGCTCACGCACTTCGCGCTGCTGCCGCTGCTGCACCGTCTGGCGCCCGCGTTTTACGCCTGCCTGACGCTGGGGGACTATCTCGGGTTCTATTTCGCGAGCCTGCTGCTTTCCTTCGCGCTCTCCTCGGTGCAGCTGGTCCGCCATTTTCGGAACACGCCGTTTGAAATGCTGCGGAAAGGAGGGGGCGCGCGATGACGTTTCTGTATCTGGGGCTGCGCATGTTCCGCCGCAATCTGGCGCTCAATGTGATCGTCATCCTGCAGATCATCGTGGCCCTGCTGCTCACCAACCTTCTGGTAGGCCAATATAACCTCGCCTCCGACACGCTGCGGCAGACGGCAGGGTTCGATGCCGACGCGACCTATTATTACATGCCCGACGCGACCATGGACACGACGGGCGAGCGGATCGAGGCGGCAGCGGCGCTGCTCGCGCAGCACGAGGGGGAATATCTGGCCGAGCAGGCGGTGCAGGTTTTCCTGGAGAGCACGGAGGGAAAGGACCCGATGACGTACGCTTACGGGCCGGAGACCATCGCGCATCTCGACGCCACGCTGGGCGCCGGCGTCTGGCTGGACGAGGCGCAGACGGCGGCGGGGCGCATCCCCTGCGTCACGGTGGGGCCGTACCGGGTGGGCGAGGTGCTGACGTTCACGCTCACGGACGGCAAGCCGCTCGCGCTCGATGAGAACGGCGAGCCCATCGCGCGGCCGGGCGTGCAGCTGGAATTCGAGGTGGTCGGCACGCTGCAGGATACCGCCTACATTCTCACAATGAACGGCATGTCTAATGATCCTCGACTGGATGAGATTTTAGAACTTTCCATTTATGAAGAAGAAGGTACACCGATCCTGCTGTGCCGGCAGGCGGATCTGGCGCAGTACCGGCAGCAGGTGGACTTTTCCTTCGATCCGGCGGATAACGCGCTAATGTATTTCCCCGAGGGCCGCACGGCGGCGTCGGAGGCGCTGGTGGCGTCGCTGTCGGAACACACGTGGGTAACACCGCTGTCCGAGGCGCGGGCGAGGACGCAGGAAGAGCGTTCCAAAACGATCCAGACGCTGCTGCCCGTCATCCTGGCGCTGCTGTTCATCGGGCTCGTCGCGCTCGTCTGCCTGACGCTGCTCAACACGATGCGCAGTCTGCGCACCTACGCGCTGTATTACATCTGCGGCATGCGCTGGGGCGACCACAGGAAGATCTGCCTGGGCTATGTCGTCTGCCTGCTGCTGGGCGCGGCGGTGCTCATCGGTCCGGTGATGTATCTGCTCGGCGAAATGCTGTCCCTGGGCGAGCTGATCTTCGGCTGGAACAACCTCGCTTTTTCCGCGGGCATCGTGGCGCTGGCGGCGCTGGTTCCGCTGGTCGGCCCGGCGCTGCTCATGCGGCGAGAGACGCCGCTTGACTATCTCAACGAAAGCTGGTGATCGCATGATCGAGCTGAAAAACGTGGATAAGACCTATAACCCCGGCCGGCCCAACGCGGTCTACGCGCTGCGTAGGGTCAGCCTGCACATCGAAGAGGGCGAGATGGTCGGCGTCATCGGCCCCTCCGGCGCGGGGAAATCGACGCTGCTGCATGTACTGGGCTGCATCGACCGGTTTGACAGCGGCTCCTATCTCCTCGACGGGCGGGAGGTCTCACAGCTGGGCGACCGGGAATACAGCCGCCTGCGCAACCGGGAGATCGGCATCGTCCTGCAGGATTTCGGGCTGATCGAGGAATTCTCCGTGCTGGAGAACGTCATGACGCCGCTGTTCTTCACTCCGGGGATGCGCGGGAAGGCGCGCCGGAAACGGGCGCTCGAGACGCTCAATCAGGTCGGCATCGGCAACCTTGCTTCCCGTTCAGTGACGGCGCTGTCCGGCGGGCAGAAGCAGCGGGTCGCCATCGCCCGCGCGCTCGTCAACCATCCGCGTCTGCTGCTGGCCGACGAGCCGACCGGCGCGCTGGATCAGAAAACTTCGGCCGAGATCATGGCGCTGCTGCACGCGCTCAGCGAGCAGGGGCATACACTGGTCGTCATCACGCACGACCCGGCGGTGGCCGCCGTCTGCGACCGGCTGTATTATATCCAGGACGGTACGCTGCGCGACGGGAGCGCAGCGGATATGGCGCGGCCCGTCGTGGCGTCCCCTGCGCCGGCGCAGGAGGCGCCGCCCGCCGCCGAGTAAGGGCGATGCGTGCCGCCGTCGCCGCAGGGAACGGCAGCCTGCGGGCAGCCCTCCCGATAGGCGGTATGCAGGCGCTGCTCTTTGTCGGTCGCGGGGCGCTGCGCACGGAAATCCGCGCGCCGGCAGGCGGGCGATCTCTGCCTGTCGGCAAAGCGGGCGGCGCAGCTACACCCTCGGGCGGGGCAACGGCCGGACGACCGGCTTTGCGTCATCGCATAGCTGAAGATACACCCCGGGCAGGGGCAACGGCAGCCCCCCTGGCAGGCGATATGCATCGTCTGCCAGGGGGGCTTGTCTCTGCGCACAGAAAACAGGTCTGCCCGGGGCGTTGCCCCCGGCTGCATATCCAGCGCGCTCCTTGCGTGCAGGAAATCAGGGCGGGGAAAGACGCGCAGCCGGGAAAGCGCGGCTCGATGGAGTCCATGGCTTCTGCGTGCATAGAAGCCACCCGCGCGGCGTCCCCCTCCTTGCCGTCCTGCCGGTCGGTCAGGCTGACCCCCGCGCGCTGGAAGCCGGTTTCCTCGATTCTCGTACCGTTTGACCTGCTGGCCGGTCCCCGCGCGCGACGGAGAAGCGCGGCGCATCCAGCCGCCTGCTTTTTCAGAAGGAGAACAGGTTCAGCCCCGTCTGCGGGTCGCGCGCGCGGTCGACCGTTCCGTCGATGCAGCGCAGCAGCAGCTCGCAGGTCGCGCTGACGACCGCACGGTTGAGGTGCCCGCCGAGCACGCGCCCGTCCGCCCCGGCCGCGCTCATATGGATGTGCGCGTAATAGCCGCCGTGCATGGTGTTGACCGTTCCGGTCAGCGACACGATCTCAAACGGCCCCTCGAACCGGTGCGACTGATACGCCTGCTCCGCCACGTCGTAGACCCCCACGGTGAAGTCGTCGACCGCGCCCAGCGCGGACACTTCCGCCAGCCGGATCCCCTCCGCCTCCGCGATGCGCTGCAGCGCCGCGAGGATCTCCTCCCCGCGGTCGATGCGCGCCACGACTGTGCTGCCAAAACGCCGGTATTCCATGTCTGTCGTCCCCTTTCTTCCGGTTTCTGCTTCCAGTATAGCAGATTTTCGCCCGCGCCGCCATGGGAAAATGCCTGCGCCTGCCGCTTTGTTGCCCTCGGCCGCGCCGCCCTTCCCTTGCTGCGCCTCTGCTCGGACATGTTTTGTACCGCTTGTACGGATTTCATCTTTTCATTTGCAAAATTCTGCCACAATCGGCGCAGATCGGCTTATTCCCGCTTTATCGAGACGTACATTTTTCCTTTCAATTGCACTCAATTCACAAAATTATCATTCTTTTTTGCTATTATTACTAATAGTGTTAGATATCTGGAGGGCGATATCGTCATGGAATATCGAGCGCTGGCGGAAAAACTGGTCGACCTGCAGACCATCCTGCGTCTGGAACCCGTCAACCAGCAGCTGTCTATTCTGGAAAGGGGCACGTTTTTGTGCCTGCATTATCTGCTGGTCAACAATGCGCAGGCGCATCCGAAGGAGCTCAGCCGCAAGATGGCGGTCAGCACGGCGCGCATCGCCGCGCTGCTCAAGCATATGGAGCAGGAGGGGCTGATCGTGCGGAAGGCGGACCCTGCGGACAGCCGGAAAATCATCGTTACGCTCACCTGCCGGGGGGAGCAATTGATCAAAGCCAAACGGGCGGAGGTGGTGGAAATCATGGCAGACGTACTCGAGGAGCTGGGCCCCGAGGAAGCGGAAACCTATCTGCGGATCCAGAAGAAGCTCCTGCAGAATTTTATCCGACGAGCGCGGCAATAGCAAAGGGCATTCCCGGGTGTCCTTTGACAAAAAGGAGGCCATCCGATTATTGTGAATGAGAAATTAAAAGAAAAAATCAAGGAATCTCTGTCCAGCGTCCTGCCCATCACCATCATCGTGCTGTTATTGAGCATTACCTTCGTGCCGATGGAGATCGGCACGGTCGTCCTGTTTCTCACCGGGGCGGTTCTGCTGATCGTCGGGATGGGCTTTTTCCAGCTCGGCGCAGAGATGGCCATGACGCCGCTGGGCCAGGGGGTCGGCGGCCGGCTGATCAAGTCCAAGCGCATCCTTCTGATCGTGCTGGTCAGCTTCTTCATGGGGGCTGTCATCACGATCGCCGAGCCGGACCTGCAGGTGCTGGCCAACCAGGTGGCCTCCATCCCCAATCAGGTGCTCATCTGGACGGTGGCGGTCGGCGTGGGCCTGTTCCTCGTCGTGGCGGTTCTGCGGATCCTGTTCCATATCAGCCTGTCGAAAATGCTGCTGGTATTTTATATCCTGCTGTTCGTGCTGTCCTTCTTCTCGCCGGATTCGTTCACTGCGGTGGCGTTCGACTCCGGCGGCGTCACGACCGGGCCGATGACGGTCCCGTTCATCATGGCGATAGGCGTCGGCCTGTCGGCCGCCCGCAGCGACCGCGAGGGCGCCGACGACAGTTTCGGCCTCGTCGCGCTGTGCAGCGTGGGGCCCGTCATGATGGTCCTGCTGCTGGGCATCTTCTATAATCCCAGCGACGCGGCCTATACCGCGGCCGAAATCCCCACGATCGCCACCACCACCGACGTGGCCCGGCAGTTTGTCTCGGCCCTCCCCCAATACGGCAAGGAGGTGCTCATCAGCATCCTGCCCGTCGCCGGCGTGTTTGTGCTGTTTCAGCTGTTCACCCGCAGCTACCACAAGCGGCAGGTGCTGCGTATGGTGGTGGGCTTTGTCTATACCATCCTGGGGCTGATCCTGTTCCTCACCGGGGTCAACGTCGGCTTCTCCCCGATCGGCAGCCTGCTGGGCAGCGGCCTGGCGGACGGCATGCTCAAGTGGCTGCTCATCCCCATCGGCATCATCATCGGCTATTACATCGTCAAGGCGGAGCCTGCGGTGCAGGTCCTCAACAAGCAGGTCGAGGACCTGACCGGCGGCACCATTTCCCGGAAAATGATGAACTCGGCGCTTTCCGCCGGCGTGGCCTGCGCGGTGGCGCTCGCCATGGTTCGGGTCTTGACAGGAATCAATATTTATTGGATTATTATACCGGGCTATGCGATCGCGCTGGTGCTCAGCCGGTTCGTCCCTTCGGTATTCGTGGGCATCGCCTTTGACTCCGGCGGCGTGGCCAGCGGCCCGATGGCTTCGACCTTCCTGCTGCCGCTGGCGATGGGCGCCTGCGCGGCGGTCGGCGGGAACGTCGTCACCGACGCGTTCGGCGTGGTCGCCCTGGTGGCGATGGCGCCGCTGATCGCCATCCAGGTCATGGGCCTGATCTATAAGCACAAATCCAAGTCCGTGGCCCAGACCCCGCAGGCGCTGCCGGAGGAAACTGTCGTTGATATTGAGGAGGATTTTGAATGAGCGTTCCACAGGAAGGAAAGCTCTCCGCGCCGCGGATGTTCATCTTCGTCACGCGGGTGGAGGATGAAAAAAAACTGGAGGAAATTTTTGATTCCATGCATGTTCCCATCAGCTATCAATGCCGGGGCCAGGGCACCGCGCCGTCGGAATTCATGGACATTCTCGGGCTGGGGGGAACCACCCGGCTGATCACGATCGGCTTTCTGCCCAAGTTCGCGGTGACCGAGCTGTTCGAGAAAACAGGGAAGCAGTTCGCGTTCCATCAGAAGGGCGGGGGCATCGTCATCACCATCCCGATCACGGGCCTGCAAAGCCCGCTGTTTGACATGCTCAACGAGGAATCCCGCACCCTTGTGAAAAAACGAATCAAAGAAAGGACCGAAAGCGATATGGAGGAGATCCGGGAAAAGTCAGGCTACAACGTCATATGGGCGTCCGTCGCCGCCGGCTACAGCGACGACGTGATCGACACGGCGCGCGCGGCCGGCGCAAAGGGCGCGACCATTCTGCGCGGACGCCGGCGCAATTCCGAGCGCGTAAGCCACCATTTCGGCATTTCCCTGCAGGAAGAACAGGATTTTGTCATGATCGTGGCGCCCCGGGCGAAGAAAAGCGAAATCATGGCGGCCATCTGCGGTAAGTGCGGCCTGCATACGCCCGCGCACGGCACCGTGTTCGCGCTGCCCATCGACGAGGCCATCGGCCTGGAGGAGTAAAACGCGTCGCCCCGATCGGCGCACGCTTTTTCGCGGGTCGCCGCGGACCCCGCTGGGGGTCCGCGGCGGCCCGTTTTGTTACCGTTGCCGGCCGGTTTGCCCACGAGGAAGGCGGCGCGGCGCGCCGCGGGGCCCGGCGGCCCGCCTGCCCCGTTGCAGACGGTCCGATCCTGATGATAGAAATGCATGTTGCCATTTTTTATGTAAGTCCAGCAGCATGGCAGGAAAGGGGCGCACGCCGCGCGCAGAGAAGCCTTCAGCCCGCCCGCGCCCGCTGTGTGCGCCCGGCCTGCGCAGCAGGACGATCCCACGGGGATCCCTGCGCCGCCGACACCGCAGGGAATCCGGGACCTGGCTTGAGCAAACGCCCCGCGCAGCGGTGCGCCGCCCGCACCCGCAGGCAGACCGGGGCGCGGCGCCGGCTGGCCGGCCCTTTCTGCGGGCCGCGCGTTCGACCACGCTTCGCAAAATCGCGCGTCAAAAGCCGGGCGCGCAACCGCAGAACCAAACATTTTGTTGTCTGCGCCGCACCTGAATCAAATAAAGCCGGCGTTCGCGGCAATAATAAATCCAGCGCAAAAATTGCCGTTGCCGGCCCGCAATGCCGGCAATAAAACAGGGGGCGGTGGCTTTTGGCAGAATTGATCCGCATCGAACAGGTGTCGAAAATCTACAATCCAGGGGAAAACGAGGTGCGCGCGCTCGACAACGTGGATCTGAAAATTTATGAGGGGGAATTCGTGGCTATCATTGGGCAGTCCGGCTCGGGCAAATCGACGCTGCTGGGCATCCTGGGCTGCCTCGACGTGCCGACCAGCGGGCGGTTCATCCTGTGCGGCCGCGACACCTCCCGCATGAACGACCGGCAGCTGTCGGCGGTGCGCAATCTGCAGATCGGCTTCATCTTCCAGGGGTTCAACCTGCTGCCTGAGCTGACCGCCAAGGAAAACGTCGAGCTGCCGCTGGTATACCGCGGTCTGCGGCGGGATAAACGCGAGCAGCTCGCGCTGGCCGCGCTCGAGCAGGTGGGCTTGTCCCACCGCCTGCATCACCGCCCTTCGGAAATGAGCGGCGGGCAGCAGCAGCGCGTCGCCATCGCGCGCGCCATCGCGATGCGCCCGCCGATCATCCTCGCCGACGAGCCGACCGGCAACCTCGATTCCCGCTCCGGGGGCGAGATCATGCAGCTGCTCTATGATCTGCACGAAGCGGGGCGCACCATCATCCTCATCACCCATGACAGCCGCATCGCCGCGTCGGCCGGGCGCGTCGTCCGCATTCATGACGGCCGCCTGACAGAAGACAGCCAATGAGCGCCGGCTGGTGGGGAAAATTGGAATACTCCGATCCTTTCGAAGAAGGATTCGCGATGCGCGCCGTGCCGGTGGGAAACGTCCCACCGGCTTTTTTGTCTCCGCCCCGCGTGGGGCGCTGCTTTTTGCCGCGGTGCGCCTTTGGTCCGGGTCGACAGCGCGCGGGAAATATGGTATACTCAAATTCACAGGGAAGATATCGGTTTGCATAGCGGCGAAGCCGGCGGAAATGCGTTTCGGCCTTGCCGGCCGCCCCCCCGGCGAGCAGCCCGGCCAAAGGGCGCGCCGGCCGACCCCAGCGCGGGGACGGCCCGCAGGGAAGGCAGGCGCGCTGCTGGCGCTTGCCCTGGGGCCGACACGAAAGGGAAGAAGGAGGCAGCGGCATGGAGCGAGCGGACAACATAGACGTCGCGATCGTCGGCGGCGGCGCGGCGGGCCTCGCGGCGGCGGTGCATCTTGCCCGCCTGGCGCCGGCGCTGCGGGTGGCGGTGCTGGAGAAGGCCGACCGCTGCGGCAGGAAGCTGCTGACGACGGGCAGCGGTACATGTAATATTTCCAATCTCGCGGCCGCCCCGCGGCACTATCACGGCGCGGCCCCCGCTTTCGTGGCGCCGGCGCTGGCGCTGCATCCACCGCGGGCCGCCATGGACTTTTTCTCCTCCATCGGCCTGCCCTGCGCTCCGCGCGCGGATGGGCGGGTGTATCCCGTTTGCCTGAGCGCGGCCGCCACGCTCGATTGCCTGCGCCTTTCGCTCGCGGAGGCGGGCGTCGCGGAGCGCTGCGGTTGTGCGGTGACGGGCCTCACCCGGGAGAAGGATGGATTCCTGCTTTCGACGGCGCAGGGGCCGGTGCGCGCGCGGGCCGTGCTGGTCACAGCCGGCGGCGCGGCGTCTCCAGCCGTGGGCGGATGCCTCGATGGCTATACCTTGCTCGCCGCGGCGGGACACAGCCGAACGCCGCTGTTTCCCTCCCTCGTGCAGCTGAAAACGGAGACGACTTTCCTGCGGGCAGCGCAAGGGGTGCGGCTGGACGTCGGCTTGGCGCTCCAGCTGGATGGACGAACGGTCGCCGCGGGCGAGGGCGAGCTGCTCTTCACCGAATACGGCCTGTCGGGCCCTGTCGCGCTGCAGGTGTCCCGCGCGGCGGCGGACTGGGAGCGCCGCAAGAAAGGGAAACTCGAGGCTGTTATCCGGTTATTGCCCAGTTTCCCGGCGGCGTCGCTCGAGCCGTTGCTCGCCGCGCGGCGGGCAGCGCTGGGCAGTCGGGCGCTGGAGGATTTTCTCACCGGCCTGCTGCAGCGCCGGCTGGGCCAGACCGTGCTGCGCGCCTGCGGCTTGACGCCGCTGACGCGCCGGGCGCATACGCTGACCGACGGAGAGCTGCGCATGTTGTCCGACGCGCTGGCCGGCTGGCGTATTCCCGTGCTGGGCACCACCGGGTTCGCGCAAGCGCAGGTCACGGCCGGCGGCGTGCCGACGGCGGAGTTTGACCCCGGCAGCTTGCAGTCGCGTCTGCTTCCTGGGCTTTATGCCGCGGGCGAGGTGCTGGACATCGACGGAGACTGCGGCGGCTTCAATCTGCAATGGGCCTGGTCGTCAGCCTATACAGCCGCGCGGGCCATCGCCGCCGCGCTCACGGGAGCGCCCGCGGGCCGCGCGCCCGCCAGCCCCACGCGCGCACCGGCTGCCGGCGGGCCCAAACCGCGCGGCCAGCAGCGGCGGCAGAGCGGCCGGCAGGGAAACGCGGGCGGGGCGCGGCGGAGGTCGTGACGTTTCGCACAGGCGTTTGACGTGAAACAGGGCGCATGCACAGGCGAGGCTGCCGACACCGGCGGGACCGCTTTCCTGGACAGAGGAGGCTTCAAGCGATCGGCTGATCGACAACGCGATCTATAGCCGTCCTCCCGCGCGGATGGAGGCGCCCGCGCTTGCCCGTATCCAATATCCTCGCATGCGTCCTCCTGCACGGGTGGAGCCGCTTCCCCGTTGTGTTTTTTCTGTAATGCGGTATGGCCGTCGCGAATTCGCGCGCCTGCCGCCTGTTTCATTTTATCGGGATTTCTCCCTTCTCCGGGCCGCTTTCCTCGAGGAAGCAAGCACCCCGTCCGCTCGTGAACGCTTTCGTGACACGACGGGCCACGCTGCAGATCCTTTTGCGTAATGGGCGTGCCAGCGGGTTCTGGCCGGCGCCTTTTTCGCAGCTGCTGTTTGCTGACAGAGATCGAAAACTCCCGCTTGCATCCTTTAGATGCAAGCGGGAGTGGAAAGCAGATCCATTTGATCGTGAAATTATGAAACGCTACCCTCGGTGAACAAGGGGCAACGCGCCCGGCGGTGGCTGGAACAGGCGCGCCCGCGCACTCGGCAGACACCTCGTTTTGTGAAAAAACCGGAAGGACTCATTCTGGCGCGCCCGCACACTCGGCGGGCATCGGCACGCCGTCCGGCTGCGGCCTTGTCCGTGCCCCTTCCCTTCCACCGCTGGGGCCATAGAGTTTTTCGGGAGGAAACCGGGCGCAGGCCCTGCTGACGAGGAGCCCGGGCGCTCGCCCGCGAGAGAAAAAACGCGGCCGGGCGTCTGCTTGCCCCCGAAAAACCGTGGTTCCCTTGCGTCCGCCGAGGGTATGAAATTCCGATACCATAAGAAAAGCGCGGTGATGCGGTTCATACGTCCGCACGATCGTTAAAAGTTTTTTACCTGCGGAGAAATGAAAATTCCGGTCGGTTGCGACAAAAACAGTCTGATTTTATGAATAAAATCAGACTGTTTTTGTTTGTAAAATGATTTTTACATAATTGACAAATTTGATCGCGCGGCTTATACTGTGTTTGTACAGGCGTGTGCCTGCGCCGATTATCAGAAAGGAATCGTGGAATAACCGAAAGACAAGGAAGGGAGAAAAATCGCTATGAGAGACCGATATCCGTTTGAAACGAAGTTGCCCAAGACATTGCTTTTGCGGAAGACTGCCCATTTCCACCTATACTATTACCCGGCCTCCACGGCAGAAAAAGAAATCGAGTCTATCGCGGCGCAGCGGGAAAAGGCCTACGCCGATATTGCAGATTTTCTAAACACTACGGCCTCCATTCCAATCGACCTGTATTTGTTTCCGGACGCGGAAACGAAGGAGCAGGAAACGCATCATCGCGGCGCAGGATGGGCGTTTGATACCGTTATGGTGGAGATTTACAGCGAAACCGTGAAGTGCCACCCCTATCATGAATTGGTTCATGTTTTTGCCGACCTGCTTTACGGAACGACTGTTTCCTGTTTCAGCGAAGGGCTGGCTGTTTTTGTCAGCGAACACGCGTACGACCGGGATTTTGGGGACTCCGTCAATTATAATACGGATGAAAAAGTAAAAGAATTTTATAAGGAGGGACGATTGTTCTCCTTAAAAGACCTGTTCTCCCTGCAGATTGGGGAGAGCAGTTCGATCCCGCCGATCAGCTACCCCCAAGCAGCGTCGCTGATCGGGTACTTATACGAGACTTTAGGCAAAGCTGCATTTTTTGCCCTGTATCGGGATTTGCAGGATGTATATAGCGCGGAGGGAGCCGCGCAAAACATAGCCACGTTCGAGTCGCATCTGGGAGCGTCGATCGAGCAGGTCAATCGGGACTGGCTGGCCTCTATATCCGGTTGAGAAAAAGGGATGCAAGCGGCGAAAGACAGCAACGAGGAACAGCTCCGCCGGAACGGTTTATACCACGTGATCCCATGCGAGCGTGCAAGGCGCTTGCGAGAAATATACGGTTAGGCTTTTCTGCCTTCCTACGCCGGCGCAAAATGGACTTGCGCCGGTTTGCTTTTACCCTCGGCAGGAAAAGGGCCGGCCGCCGGCGGCCTTGGCAGACCCGCCCTGTCGCGCTGGCTCGGCCAGTGGCGGGGCAACTGCCTTGCCTGCAAGCCGGCCACAGCGGAGGTTCCGGCCGCCGCTGGGCGCGTTGCTTCTGTCCGCCGCCGGCGCTGCTTTGCCTGCCGAGAGGCGCGGTACGGATCTTATCCCTGCCGCGCCGCGAGCACCCATTCCGCGCAGCGCATGCCGTCCACCGCGGCGGAAACGATGCCGCCGGCGTAGCCCGCGCCCTCGCCGCAGGGGTAGAGCCCCGCGACGGAGGACTGGCCCGCCGCGTCGCGCAGGATGCGCACAGGGGAGGAGCTGCGCGATTCCACGCCGGTGAGCACGGCGTCCGGCCGGTCGAAGCCGCGCAGCCGCCGGCCCAGCAGCGGCAGGGCCGCCCGCAGGGCGGCCGCCACCGCGGCGGGCAGGCACTCCTGCAGGTTGCACAGCGTCACGCCCGGCCGGTAAGACGGCGCGACGCTCCCCAGCCCTGTGGAGGCGACCCCCTGCAGGAAATCGCCCACCAGCTGCGCCGGCGCGCGATAACCGCCACCGCCGAGGCGGAAGGCCGCGCGCTCCATGTCCCGCTGCAGCTCCACGCCCGCGAGCGGATGCGCCGAAGGGAAATCCGCCGGCCCCACGCCCGCGAGCAGCGCGCTGTTGGAGTTTTCCGCGTCGCGCGCGAATTCGCTCATGCCGTTGACCGCGACGCCGCCCGGTTCGGATGCGGCCGCCATGACCACGCCGCCCGGACACATGCAGAACGTGTAGACCCCGCGCCCGCCCGCCGGCGTGCAGGACAGGCGGTAATCCGCCGCCCCGAGCGCCGGATGTCCGGCCGCCGCGCCGTACTGGCTCCGGTCGATCATGGCGCGCGGATGCTCGATGCGCACACCCACGGCGAAGGGCTTCTGCTCCATCTGCACGCCGCGCCGATGCAGCATGGCGAACGTATCGCGCGCGCTGTGGCCGATGGCGAAAACCGCCTGCGTACAGGCGAGCGTTTCCCCATTCTGCAGGCGCAGCGCGGCCAGCCGTCCCTGCTCGAGCGCAATATCATCCACACGGCAGCCGAAGCGGATCTGCGTTCCCAAGGAAAGCAACTCTTGCCGGATGGCGCGCAGCATGACGCGCAGCCGATCGGTGCCGGCGTGCGGCCGCGCCTGCCAGAGCAGATCCTCGGCGTCGCCCTTCTCCGCGAGCGTCGCGAGCACGAAGCGGCAGCGGGGATCGTGGATACCCGTGTTGAGCTTGCCGTCGGAGAATGTCCCCGCGCCTCCTTCGCCGAACTGCACATTGGATTCCGGATCCAGCACGCCTTCCGCGCGCAGCCGCGCGACCGCAGCCGTGCGCGTGTCCACGTCCTGCCCCCGCTCGAGCAGCAGGGGCGGGCGGCCCGCCCGCGCGAGCACCAGCGCGGCGAACAGGCCGGCGGGGCCGCTGCCCACGATGACGGGCCGGCCGCCTGCGTCCCGGGACGCGGCGGAGATTGCGTAGGGCGCGTCTGTGACGAGCCGGACCTGCGGAGAGGCGCAGCGCTGCACGGCCGCGGCTTCCCCGCGGGAAAGCGCCACCGCCGCTGTGGCTGTGAAGGCAACCCGCCCATGCCGCGCGTCCACCGCCCGACGGACAAGGCGGCAGCGCTGCAGCGCGCCGGGAGCAACGCCCAGCGCCCGCGCCGCCGCGCGCCGCAGATCCTCCTCGGTATAGGAGAGCGGCAGTTGCAGTCCGGAAACATGAATCATGGGATGCATCTCCTCCTGTCAGGCACCTTGGCGGATCCTCGCCGCGGCGCTGGTATCTCAATAATGGCAAGAGCGGGCACTTCTCCCCCACGCGGCGACATGGCCGATCCGCGCCACTTTCAGCCAGGACGGAAATTGCGCGTAAGTTCCTGGGCGGCAGGAAGTTTCAGCCCGCTTTGCGGCATCTTTAGCGGACAAGGGCGTATTCCTCCATTGCGAGATGCGCTCTACTGTGGCGGCGCAGGGGCAAAATTAGGGCGCGCTTCCTGCGCCTGCGTCGCCCATGACGGCCAGCTGCACGTTTCCCGCGGCACGGGGCGTTGCCCGAAGCGTTAGCCAAGAAGCAGATGCCGCCGCGGGGGGCTTTTCGCTGGGAGCGCTCTTCTGGGTGCAAAACCCATAGTGTACCGATTCTCAGCAGGAAACGCCAATTTCGGCTCGCCCAGCCCGTCCCCGGAGGAATCCAATTGCCTCCGCTTGGCGGAGATGGTGTCGGTGTTGTGCGCTTCCGATAGACCGAATCAGTCGCATTCCGTCGCCGCTTTCAGTATAAGCTCCCGCCGCGCGGCTGGATCGCGCGGCCGCCTGCAAGCGGGCAGGCCCCGGCTTGTCTCTGCGCGCCCGCGGATCTGCGTTTGTCATACAGCGCCAGCAGCCAGCCCTATATGGTCTGCCGCCGCGCGCAGGCCCGAGAGGGGCGCAGCGCTTCCGGCGCGCCATCGCGCACTGCGGGGGAGGGAGGACGGAAGCGCCTGTGCATGCGCGTACATAACGGCAGTTCCGTCCCGCACCGCGGGGCAGACTTTACCATGACAGCTACAGCGCCAAATATCGGGTTTCCTCCCCGCGCCGCGGGGCATAATAAAGGTTTGCCACAGATAAGGCGGGGACGGGTTCCATCCCCGCGCCGCGGGGGCAGACCGGTTCCGTCTACGCCATGGATTCGTGTGCCCGGTTTCCTCCCCGCACGGCGGTGACAGACTCGTATGCAGCAACGGCTGCACCGGACGAACCAATTCCATCCCCGTGTTACAGGGGGCATAACCTTAGAACCCACGACAGCGCCGTTGACAGGTTCCCTCCCCGCGTTGTGTGGGGCAGACTTCCGGCTCTTTTTTTCCGTTGGCGAGTGAGTAATTCCTTCCTCGCGCCGCGTGGACACCTCCTCAGCAAGGACCGGCCGAACCTGTCGGGCGATCCTTGCACCGCCGGGGCGGGGCCTGCCGGCGCACAGCGCGGGCCACCGACAAAATAAGGCTGGGGAAATCCTTCCCCAGCCTTTGTGTCAATGGAAATCTTCAGCAGACGATGGTCTCTTCCGTTTCCTTATCGAACAGCAGGATCTTGCTGGTGTCGAGCGCCATGCGGATATGGTCGCCCGGACGGGAGATGGTGTTCGGCGAGACGCGCGCGGTGAAGGACTGGCCTTCGCAGTTGACGTAGAGATACGTCTCGGCGCCCATCAGCTCGGCAACTTCCACGTCCGCCTCGATGATGCCGTCGGTCATCTCCATGAGATAATGCTCTTCGTCATGCACGTTCTCCGGACGGATGCCCATGATGACTTCCTTGCCGATGTATTCCTTCAGGTCGGCCTGCTTGAGCTTGGATTCCGGAAT
This sequence comes from Candidatus Tabaqchalia intestinavium, assembly GCA_904420005.1. Lineage (GTDB taxonomy): Bacteria > Bacillota > Clostridia > Oscillospirales > CAJFTT01 > Tabaqchalia > Tabaqchalia intestinavium. The sequence continues at coordinate 52,263 of CAJFTT010000044.1, forward strand.
GCGGATGTCAAACTTGATACCGCGGCGATCCTTCTGATCCTCGGAACCGAACCGGCAGTACAGACCGCCGCTCTCCTCCACCAGCTCGCAGTTGATGAAGTTCATCTGCGGCGAACCGATGAAGCCCGCGACAAACAGGTTGCAGGGCTTGAGGTAGAGGTTCGTCGGGCTGTCCACCTGCTGGATGAAGCCATCCTTCATGACGACGATGCGGTCGCCCATGGTCATAGCTTCCGTCTGGTCATGGGTAACGTAGACGAACGTCGTCTTGAGACGATGATGCAGCTTGGAAAGCTCGGTGCGCATCTGGGCACGCAGCTTGGCGTCGAGGTTGGACAGCGGCTCGTCGAGCAGGAAGACCTTCGGCTCACGGACGATGGCGCGGCCGAGGGCGACACGCTGCTTCTGACCGCCGGACAACGCCTTCGGCTTGCGGTCGAGCAGATGCTCGATGTCGAGGATGCGGGAGGCTTCCTCCACGCGGCGCTTGATCTCGTCCTTCGGCGTCTTGCGCAGCTTCAGGCCGAACGCCATGTTCTCGTATACCGTCATATGCGGGTACAGCGCGTAGTTCTGGAACACCATCGCGATGTCTCTGTCCTTCGGCGCGACGTCGTTGACCAGACGGTCGCCGATGTACAGCTCGCCCTCGGTGATCTCTTCCAGACCCGCGATCATGCGCAGCGTCGTGGACTTACCGCAGCCGGAAGGGCCGACCATGATGACGAACTCGGTGTCGCGGATCTCCAGGTTGAAATCCGACACAGCGACAACGCCACCGGGGTACTTCTTATAAATTTTCCTCAGCGATACACTTGCCATTCGATGAACCTCCAGTGTTGATCAAGATTTGCCTTTTATACGATAAGCAGCGGAAATTTGCATGCCAAAAAACACTCCTACTCCGCATTACCGCCTTATTATATCAGATAAAAAACGGTTTGCAAATCGGATGATTAAACAATTTTTTCCCGCGACATTTATTCAATTTCACCAACGAGTCAATCTACCGCCGGAAAAACCCGGTTTTTTGTGCAATTTGCCCCCGGTTTCAGGCCGGATTTTCCCGCTTTCGCCCGAATCCGGCCCGCGCCCCGGCGGACGTTCATAAAAATATTACAATTGAGCAGATGCGTCGTCCGATTCGGCGTTTTTCTGCAAAAAACCGGCCGCTTCAGCAGGGGACAGCAGCCGGTATTCCCCCGGCGCCAGATCGGGCGGCAGGCAGACGCCGCCGATGCGTTCCCGGCGCAGATACGTCACGGTGCAGCCCACTGTGCGCAGCATCAGCTTGACCTGGTGATATTTCCCCTCGGTGATGGTCAGGCGCGCTTCCCGCGGCGCGAGCAGCGTCAGCCGCGCGGGGCGCGTGTGATAGCCGCCCTCGATGGTCACGCCGGCGCGCATCGCCTCGACTGCGTGCGGCGGGATGTCGCGGTCGGTGCGCAGGTAATAGGTCTTTTCCACGTGGCTCGCGGGGGACAGCATACGGTGGGCGAACGGACCGTCGTCCGTGACGAGCAGCAACCCTTCGGTATCCCGGTCGAGCCGGCCGGCGGGGAACAGCCCGCCGCGGCGGCGCAGCGATTCGTCAAGCAGGTCGAGCACCGTGCGCTCCCTGCGGTCGGCGGAGGCGGAGAGCACGCCCTGCGGCTTGTGCAGCAGGATATAGACATGCGCCTGATAGCACAGCGGGCGGCCGTGCACGGCGATGACCTGCGACGCAGGGTCGGCCTTGTCCGCGGGCGAGCGCACCGGCGCGCCGTCCACCGTGACGGCGCCGGCCCGCACCAGCGCGGCGGCCTCCCGCCGGGAACACAGCCCCTGGCTGGAGAGGATTTTGTCGATGCGCTCCATCGGCGCGCCTCCTTTTGTGCTTTATGCGGACAGCTGTCCGCTCGAGAGCCTGGAGATTCCAAAAATACGTCTGTGCCAGATCGCCCGCGCTGCGCGTCCTCGACGGTATGCGCGCGGGGCGGGGAGCCGAATACGCGGCAGCCTGCGACTGCGCCGCCCGCGCGGCAGCACGGGGGAAGATGCGCTGATACGCCGGCCGCTTGGGCAGAAACGCGCTGCTGCTTGCTAACTCCCTTCCATTGCGGCAAGCAGCGAGGCTGGCCGGGAAGGTCTGCGCCGTACTTCGAGAGGCGGCGCACTTGCAGGCGGCTGCCTCGGCTGGGGAAGCGCGCTTCTCAGGCAGTTGCTTTCCCGGCGGGGAAGCGCCCTGCGCTCCGCCCCCGGGGGAATCTGCGCCCTGCCGGGCGAAATTTGAGCACGCCCCGGCCCCGGGGAAAAACCCTACAGCGGCAGCGGCGCGCCGTCCGGGCCGAGCAGCAAAAACCCCTTCGCCGGCAGCGTCCGGCCCTGCCAGCCCCGCGGCTCCCCGCTGCCGTTGGCCGCGACGGTCAGGCAGCCCGCCGCGCTTTCCCGGCGATATACCAGCAGGCCGTCTGCCTCCTCCAGCAGGAGAAAGCGGCCGTCTCGCAGGCAGGGCGACGCCGCGCGCAGCCGGCCGAGCGCGCGGTACCATTCCAGCAGCGTCGCGTCCTCCCGGCCCCAGGGATAGGTGCCGCGGTTGAAGGGGTCGCCATAGCCCTGCAGGCCCGCCTCGTCCCCGTAATACAGGCTCGGCACGCCCGGCAGCGTATATTGCAGCAGCGAAGCCAGCCGCAGCAGACGCACGCCCGCGGCGTACTGCTCGGGCGAGAGCCGCTGCGCGCTTTGCCAGTCCCGGCCGCGACCCGCCGCGTCCTCCCCCACGAGGGCGGTGAGGGCGCGCGGCGTGTCGTGCGTGTCCAGCAGGTTCATCAGGATATGCGTCACGCAGTCGGGATAATGCGCCTGCAGCGAGAGCACCGTATCGGCCAGCGTCCGCCCGTCCCCCTCCCGGCAGAAACGCAGGATCGCGTTGCCGACGGGGTAGTTCATCACGCTGTCCAGCTGCCGCCCCAGCAGATACCGCCGGCGCGCGCCGTAGGAAATCTTGTTCGACGCATCCTCCCAGACCTCCCCCAGGATGACGGCGTCGGGGTTCTCCTCCTTCGCGGCGGCGCGCAGCGCGTCGAGGAAGCCGTCGGGCAGCTCGTCGGCCACGTCCAGGCGCCAGCCGTCCGCGCCGAGCCGGAGATATTTGCGCACGATGCCGTCCGGTCCGGTGATATAGCGCAGGAAATCCTCGTTGGTCTCCCGCACGCAGGGCAGCGAGGGCACGCCCCACCAGCAGGTGTAGCGGTCGGGGAAATGCTGGAATTCATACCAGGAGAAATACGGCGACTGCTGCGACTGGTACGCGCCCGGTCCCGGATAGGTGCCGTAGCGGTTGAAATAAACCGAGTCGCTGCCGGTGTGGGAGAACACGCCGTCGAGCAGCACGCGGATACCCAGCGCATGCGCCGCGCGGCACAGAGAGACAAAATCCGCCTCTTCGCCGAGCAGCGGGTCGATGCGGCTGTAGTCGCCGGTATCGTACCGGTGGTTGGAAAACGCCTCGAAAATGGGGTTGAGATACAGGCAGGTGACGCCGAGCGAATGCAGATAGGGCAGCTTTTCCTCGATGCCGCGCAGGTTGCCGCCGAAGAAATCATCGTTCCTGGTCTCCTCCGGCACGGCGGAGAAATCCGGCTGCTCGTCCCAGCGCGCGTGCAGCCGCCGCCCGCGGTCCGGCTGCTTCCCGGCTCCCGCGCGGCAGAAGCGGTCGGGGAAAATCTGGTAGATCACGCCGCCGCGCAGCCAGGCGGGCGTGGTGAAGTCCGAAGAGAAAACCGTCTGCTGAAACGCCGCGCCCGGCTGCGCGGACAGCCGCGCGCCCCGCCCGTCCGGCAGCACATAGCGCGTGCCGTCCGCCGTCTCCAGCCGGAAATAATACCAGTAAAGCCCGACGTCGGCAAACGGCACGGCGCATTCGTAAACGTCGCATCCGCCCGACAGGGCGCGCCAGCACATCTCCAGGGTCTGCTGCTGCGGCTGCCCGTCGGGCCGGAAGCAGACAAACGCGGCCGCCACGCCGAGCGTGCGCGGCGGCGTGAGGCGCAGACGCAGCGTTCCCCCCTGCGCGTGCGCGCCGGCCGGCGCGTGGAAAAATTCCTGGTTTTCATCAAACAGCATGGCGCGCCTCCTTCCTTCTTTCCCTGCGCCGCGCAGGGCTTGGGTTCCGATCGACTTGGCGGGGCAGGGCGAAGCGCCGCGCCCGGCAGGGCGGCCGCGCGCCGCCGCGCATGCCCCGGGGGGTAAACGTCCCCGAACCGCCGGCGTTTACCCGCGAAACGCCCGCCGGCGCCAAAACCGCGATCCCCCGCAGGGCAATCGGCAGCGTTCGTCTGCAGGAAGCCCGCCGGCGTCCCCGCGGGTCACCAGCGGTCGATATGGCCGCGCTGCAGCGCGCCGAGAATGCGCTGGCGCACGCCGTGATACTGCCGGTTGATGTCGTCGAGCAGCACCTTCATCTCCTGCCGCGCGGTGCCGCCGTCGACGGGGCAGGCGGATTTGACGGTGGGGATCTCCAGCCGCCGCGCCGCGGAGACGATCTTCGACTCCGGCAGCAGGCAGAACGGACGCACGACGGTGATATCCTTGCGCGAGAGGTAGGTCACGGGCGAGAAGCACCCCACGCGCCCCTCAAACAGCAGGTTGAGAAAGAACGTCTCCGCCGCGTCGTCGGCGTGGTGCCCCAGCGCGAGCTTGTTGCAGCCGTGCTCCTTGGCGAAGTCGTGCAGCGCGCCGCGGCGCATTTTGGCGCACAGAGAGCAGGGGTTCTTTTCCTGCCGCGCCTCGAACACGACCGGCCCGATGTCCGTGCGCCGCACGAAGTATTCTATGCCGTGCGCGGCGCAAAAAGTCTCGATCGCGCCGTAATCGGTCGGCGTGCCGCCGAAGCGGGGATCGAGTGTCAGCCCCACCACGGTGAACGGCCGCGGGAAAAACTGCGCCAGCTTGGCGAGCGCGAGCAGCAGCAGGACGCTGTCCTTGCCGCCCGACACCCCCACGCCGACCCGGTCGCCGGCCTCGATCATGGCGTATTGTTCCACGGCTCGCCGGGTGAAGGAAAGAATTTCCTGCACGAGGGCGCCCCCTTTCTTACGCAAAAAGCTCCCGGACTGCCGCTCCCTGGGGAGAATCCCCACCGCAGGGAGCGGGCCCGCGAGCCTTGCCATTGTTGCGTTCGCCGCGTTATTCCGCGAAACCGGACTGCACCAGCGCCACCAGCGCGTCCACCGCCTGGGTCTCGTCCGCGCCGTCGGCCAGAATTTTGATGGGGGTGTTCCCCGTGATGCCGAGCGAGAGCACGCCCAGCAGGCTCTTGGCATTGACGCGGCGGTCTTCGCGCTCAATCCAAATGGAGGATTTGTACTCATTGGCCTTCTGAATGAAGAAAGTTGCCGGCCGCGCGTGCAGCCCTACCTGGTTCTGAACAACAACCTCTTTGATATACATTCCACTATCTCTCCCACAATCTTGATTCGTCGTGTTTGTCCTGATTCCCCAGCGACCATTTGCTATTAGAATACTAAAATTGGCCCGTTTCGTCAACGCCTTCCCCCGAGGAAAAATGCCATTTGGGGAAACTTTGTCGCTTTTGCCAAACCGGCTTGGACTTTTTCTCCGGCCGCCTGTCTATTTTTACCGCGGCATTTTGTCGAGTTTTTGGGGCGTTTTTGGAAAGACGAACAATCTTTTTCCGTAGTGTTTCCAAAACTTCAGCAGGTTATCCGTTTTCCCAGGAGGATTCTGGAAAGAAGACGACCGGCCGTCCGCCGGATGGGGGAAAACCATGCCGCAGGCGGCGTACCCGCGGCGAGGGCGGGCCTGCTCCCGCCGCGGCGGCATTTCTCCGCCGGCGACCGCCATGCATGCGTTGCCCGCGCGGCGCTCGCCCCGGCATTGGCCGTTTTCGGGGATGCGGCTCGTCCCCGCTTTTCCAGGAAAGGGCCGCGTTGCGGGCGAGAAAGCGCGCGGTGATGCCGCGCGTCTCCGTTTTCCGGGAAAGAGCGGGAAAGCCATGCCGAAAAAGCCGGAAGGAATCGCCGCGCCGGACAGTCAGAATTCCACCTTGCTCGCCGCGCCGGAAAAAGCCCGCCAATACCATTATATTGATGGGCCGGCTTTGCGGGAACCGCGGCGCGGCGAATTTCTGGTAGAGCCAGCTGCATTTTCTGAATCGCCGGGGCAATCGGGCCGCCTCCCGCTGCCTCCGCGGCGTCCGGCAGCGCACGGGCCGGCGCTGCCGGACGCCATGGGAAGGGAAGGATGTCCAGCGGCGCGGGGCGGTTTGCCGCTTTGCAGGCCGCCCAAAGATTTTTTACCGTCCTGTGCGCAGGTTGGCCAAAATTGCGCGTCAATGCCGCGATTTCCCCTGGGAATCGTTAAACGCTGTATATAATGATTTCATAAACAGTTAATTATTTACAAATTATTCATACAGTTTGCTTCCAGACATGCTATTCTTTATGGGAAGAGAATGTGGGTTCGGGGGAGGAACGGTCTATGACAATCACAGACATCAAAATTCGCAAGCTGTTTCATGGGGGAAACGTGCTTGCGCTGGTCTCCATTGCGCTGGATGACGAGTTCGCCGTGCATGACATCAAGGTCATCCAGGGGGCAGAGCGGATGTTCGTCGCGATGCCCAGCCGCCGCGGGAATGACGGCGTGTTCCGCGACGTTGCGCATCCGATCTCCGCGCAGACGCGCCAGCGGATGGAGCAGCAGATTTTGGAAGCCTATCAGCGTTATGTGGCGGAGCAGGCCGCGCAGGAGGTTCCGGCGGCGCAGTGAAGCCCGCCGGGCAGCCGGCAACTGCCAGAAAGGGACCGCGGCGCAGCGCCGGGTCCCTTTTTCCGTTGGTATGCCGGCGGCGGGGCGGAGTCTGGCCCGTGTGCGGCTTTGGCCGCGGCCCCGCTGCGCCCGCGCGGCGGGGGGCAAGCGTGCGGTCAGTTCTGTGGCCTGCCGTGAGCGCTATCCCCTGTCCGGCCTCACGCCGGATCAGGGGATAGCGCGTGCTTACATCGGGACAGGACGCGCTTTTCTCCGTTGGGGGAATGGGGCCGCGATGCGCTTCGCCGCTGTGAGGCCCCGCCTGAACGGGCGCGCGGATGGGGAGCTGCGTTCGTGTCTGCAGGGGTGCGCATTTGCCGGCTGCGCACTGCCTCTGCCGCGCGCAGCTCTGTTTTCCCCGCGCTTGCAGGGGGGCGGCGCGCGGCATTCTCCATTTACAAAGCCTGCGGCGCTTTCTCCTGCGCCTGCGGGGGCGGATTTCTTTGCACCCTACCGTGTGGCGGTCGTTACTTACTTTCCCCTGCGCCTGCAGAGGAGATTACAACTCCTTCGTTCTGCCATCCTTCGACGCTTACTTTCTCCGCGCCTGCGGAGGAGATTGCAGCGCCGCCCCGCGAGCGGCGGCGCTGATCCTTTCCTGCTTTTTCACCCGGCGCGCAACGGCTCGCCCGCGCAGGCTTTCCTGGCAGCAAGGTTCCGCGGCCTCCTGCCCGGACGCGCTATGTCTGCCCGCGCAGGCTCCGCCGGGGCAGGGCAATGGAAAAAAGCCGGGCGCTGGTTGACCCCGCCCGCCGCGCTGCCGAGGTCGATGCGGGGAAAGCGGTTGTCTCCACCCGCGCGGCGGCGCCGGGTCTTTTGGTAGAACGCCGCCATCTGAGCTGGTTTCCTCCAGCCGCACGCGGCGGCGCCCAGATCCGCATCGCTGCAGGATGGCCGCTGTTGGTTGCCGCCGGCCCGTTGCGCGGCGGGCGTCAGCGCTCCTTCAGCCTGCGCGCCTGCGCTTCGCGCTCCTGCCGCGCCTGATGGAGAATATGCCGGATCCAGCCCGCGCCGAGCACGAGCATCCCGATGCAGCAAAAGGCAGCGTTCCAGCCGCTTGTCAAAAAATCCATAGTGATTCCTCCCACTTCCCGCGCCGGCCAGGGTCGGCGGCGTTTGGTTTCTGCCGGCCGCAGGGCCGGCTGCCTGTTTCTGTATTTTATTATAATGCATTGCCTGTCCCAAAAATGTCCCTGTGCCCGGCAAACGGCAAAATTTTTTCGCGGCGCGCGGCGACGCTTCTCCCCGGGCAGGAAAAATATGCGCCGGATCCACGGCAAGAAACGCTTGACGCTGTGTCCGGCATGCTTTAGAATAAAGATAGATTTGTAGAAAATCCGGGAAAGGGGAGAGAATTTTGGTCATCCTGATGAAGCGCACCGCCACGGAAAAGGACGTCGCGGCGGTGGCGGAATTCCTCAAAAACAAAGGGCTGGGCACGCATATCTCCAAGGGCCAGGACGCGACGATCATCGGCGTGATCGGCGACAAGAGCTGCCTTGCGCAGACGCCGCTGGAGATGCTGCCGGGCGTGGAGAAAGCCGTTCCCATCATGCAGAGCTATAAGCTGGCCAGCCGCGCCTTCGCGCCGGAGGGCCGCGTTTGCCACGTCGGCGAGGAGGAGATCGGCGGCAAAAAGCTCGCGCTCATCGGCGGTCCCTGCGCGGTCGAAAGCGAGGAGCAGATTTTCGAGGCGGCGCGCGGCGTCGCGGCGGCGGGCGCGCGCTTCCTCCGGGGCGGCGCGTACAAGCCCCGCACTTCGCCGTATTCCTTCCAGGGCCTCGAGGAGAAGGGCCTGCCCCTGCTGCGCCAGGCGGCCGACGCTTACGGCCTGAAGGTGGTCAGCGAGATCATCAGCGAGAATCTCATCGAGTCGGAAGGGCAATATGTCGATATGTTCCAGGTCGGCGCGCGCAATATGCAGAATTTCCGCCTGCTGCGGGAGCTGGGGCGCTGCAAGATCCCCGTGCTGCTCAAGCGCGGCATCGCCTCGACCATCGACGAATGGCTCGACGCGGCTGAATATATCATGGCGGGCGGCAACTATAACGTCGTGCTGTGCGAGCGCGGCATCCGCACCTTCGAGACAGCCACGCGCAACACGCTGGACATCTGCGCGGTGCCGGTGGTCAAGGAGCGCTCCAACCTGCCGATCATCGTCGATCCCAGCCACGCGGCGGGCAAGGCCGCCTATATCCGTTCGCTTTCCCTGGCGGGCATCGCCGCGGGCGCGGACGGCATCATCGTGGAGGTCCATCCCGACCCCATGAACGCCAAGAGCGACGCGGCGCAGCAGATCAAGCCCGACGCGTTCTGCGCGCTGGCGGAGGACATCCGCCGCATCGCCCCGGTGCTAGGCCGCGAGGCCTGACGCGCCCGGCGCGCGCGGGGAAAGGGGCTTCAAGTTCTTCAGCGATTTCTCCCAGGTGGGCTGCCGTGCCCTGCGCGCAGGGAGGAGAGGTCGCAGGCGCGCTCATTACGCTGTGTCCCCTTTCCGCGCCCGGTGCGCGGAGAAGGGGCGGCGTGATTTGACGCAGGAAGGAGGCAGAGGATATGGTGAAAAAACGGCTGTGGGCGCTGGCCCTTGCGCTGGCGGTGGCGCTTTCCATGGCCGCCTGCACGCCTGCCGGCCCGGACGGGCCGCAGAGCGGCGGGACGGGCGGGGCTTCCGTCCTTTCGCAGGCGTCCGAGGCGCCGTCCGCGGGGCAGGATGCGCCGTCCGGGGGACAGTCCGCCTCGGAGAAGCCGGCGTCGTCCGAGGCGGAGAGCGGCGCGCCGTCCGCGACGGCTTCGTCTTCCTCCGGCGCGTCGCAGCCGTCGCCGTCGGGCACGCAGAGCGCGGACCGGGCCTCCTCTGCCGCCGCGTCCTCCCGTCCGTCCTCGGCGGGGGCCGTCTCCGGCGCGTCCTCGTCCGGCGCGACGTCCTCCGGCGCGGTGATCGATCTCAGCTCGCCGCTCGCGCTGTCGGATTATTATTACCGCGGCCGGCTCAACGAGAACCAGCGCCGGCTTTACGACGCGCTGTCCGTCGCGGCGCAGGGGCTGAAAACCGAAGCGTGGGTCGCTGGCTGCCGATTGACGCAAAAGGAATGCAATGACGCAATTACGGCCTATTTGCTGGATCATCCGGAAACCTTCTTCTGGAACCTGGAAAAAATGATGATCACCTCAGGGGCAAATGTGAAGGTTGAAATTGTTCTGCGCGCGGAGCCGGCGGAGATCCAGCAGATGCAGATCGCCATCCAGGAGCGGACGCGCGCGGCGCTCGCGCTGCTCGACGACGGCATGACGGAATTCGAGGCGGAATGCATCCTGCACGACTGGATCATCGACCAGACCGATTACCAGCTGGGCGAGGGGGACGACGCCTGGCGCGCGCATTCCATCGTCGGCGTGCTCCTTGACGGCGCGGCCGTGTGCGAGGGGTACGCCAACGCGTTCCAGTATCTGCTCAATCTCGCGGGCATCCAGGCGTTCGGCGTCACGGGCGTGGCGACCTCCGGCAGCGGGAGCGAGAACCATAAATGGAACATCGTGCGCATCGACGGGGAATATTATCAGGTGGACGTGACCTGGGACGATCCCATTTCCCAGACTGACCCGTCGGAAAAGATCCGCACCTACCGCTATTTCAACTGCACCACGCAGGAGATGGCGCGCGATCATACGCTGGACGGCGCGTTTTCGCTCCCCAACTGCACGGCGGTGCAATATAATTATTATGAAAAAAACGGCCTGACCTGCACCCAGGAGGATTACGAAAGCCGGTTCATCCGCGCGGTCGAATTCTTCGCCGCACGGGCGCGCGAGGAAGGCCGGCGCGACTTCACGATGGAGCTCAAGTGCGTGCAGGAGCCGGCGCAGTACCTCGCGCTGGCCGAGACGCTGTTTGGCGGGGAGAAGCACTGCTTCGCGCTGCTCGCGCAATACAATCGCCTCTATCCTGCGCTCGCTGTGGAGAGCGGCGCCGTGCGGTATGTCGCCGGAGAAGACAGCTACCCCGTCCTCCGCGTGTATCTGCGGCTGGCGGCGTGAGGGCCGCGCAGGGACGAAAGAAAGGAAGGAAACAGCAAGACCATGGTGGATAAACAACGCATTCAGGCGGCGGTCCGGGAGATCCTGGAGGCCATCGGGGAGGATCCCGACCGCGAGGGGCTGGCCGAGACGCCGCGGCGGGTGGCGGATATGTACGCCGAGATCTTTTCCGGCCTCTCGAGCGATCCGTGCCGGCACGTCAAGACCTTTGAAACGCAGCACGAGGAGCTGATTCTCGTGCGCGATATCCCGCTGTATTCGATGTGCGAGCATCATCTGCTGCCCTTTATCGGGCGCGCGCATGTGGCGTATATCCCGCGCGACGGGCGCGTGGCGGGCCTGTCGAAGATCGCGCGCATCGTGGAGGACTTTGCGCGCCGGCCGCAGCTGCAGGAGCGGCTGACCGGGCAGATCGCCGACTTCATCATGGAGCAGTTCGATCCCCTCGGCGTGGCGGTCATTCTTCACGCCGAGCACCTGTGCATGACGATGCGCGGCGTGCGCGCGGCGGGCAGCCAGACGCGCACCTCCGCGCTGCGGGGGACGCTGCGCTCGGACGCGCGCACGCGCGGCGAGGTCATGGCGCTGCTGCGCGACTGACCGAATGCAGAGGAGGGCGGCGCACCGGGAAAAGGTGCGCCGCCCTCCTGCGCTTTTCCCGGGAAATCGGCGCGCCCGGCAGCCGCGCCGGCGGGGTATACGGCGCTTGCCCGGCCGGCCGCCCGCGGAAGCGCCGCGGCGCGCCGGTCCCGGGGGTTCGCCAGCCGTCCGCGCCCCGCCGCCCGGGTGCAAAAAACGTTGCACTTTTTTCCTGCCTTTGGTATAATGAAATTGTTGTGCGGCGGGGCGGCCTGCCGCACGGAATTGATGAAAAAAGGGGTTAATGCAAATGGCATCGCTGGTTGTTGTCGGCGCGCAGTGGGGAGACGAAGGAAAGGGGAAAACCATCGATCTTCTGGCTTCCCGCTCCCAGGTGGTCGTCCGTTCCCAGGGAGGAAACAACGCGGGGCATACCGTCATCGTCGGGGACGAGGTGTATAAGCTGCATCTCATTCCCTCCGGGATCCTTTACCCGGAGACGCTCTGCCTGATTGGCAACGGCGTGGTGGTCGATCCCAAGGTCCTGCTCGAGGAGATGGACGGCCTGATCGCCCGCGGCATCGGCTGCAGGAATCTCCGCATCGATCCGCGCGCCCATGTCATTATGCCTTATCATATCCTGCTGGACAATCTCAGCGAGCGCGCCCGCGGCAAGGGCGACATCGGCACCACCGGCCGCGGCATCGGCCCGTGCTATATGGACAAGGCCGAGCGCAGCGGCCTGCGCATGTGCGATCTCATCGATGAAGCGCGCTTTTCCGAGCGGGCCCGCGCGGCCATCGAGGCGAAGAACCGCGTCATCACCGGCGTTTACGGCGGCGAGCCGCTGGACGCCGACGCGGTCATCGCAGAGTACACGGCCTACGGCCGGCGGCTGCGCGAATTCGTCGAGGACACGTCCGTGCTGGCATACGACGCGGTCAAGGCGGGCAAAAGCGTACTGTTCGAGGGCGCGCAGGGGACGCTGCTCGACCTTGACGTCGGCACCTATCCCTACGTCACCTCCAGCCATCCCGTCTCCGGCGGCGTGTGCGTCGGCGCGGGCATCGGCCCGACCCTCATCGACGAAGTGCTGGGCGTGGCCAAAGCCTATACCACGCGCGTGGGCAAGGGACCCTTCCCGACGGAGCTGTTCGACGAAACGGGCGACCTCATCCGCAACCGCGGGCATGAATTCGGCACCACGACGGGCCGTCCCCGCCGCACCGGCTGGTTCGACGCGGTCATCGCGCGCTTCGCCGTGCGGGTCAACGGCCTGACGAGCATCGCCATCAACAAGCTCGACACCATGGCCGGCCTGCCGACGATCAAGATCTGCGACGCCTACGAGCTCGACGGGACGCGCACGGAGAATTTCCCCGCCGATCTCGAGACGCTCGGCCGCTGCACCCCGCACTATATCGAGGTGCCGGGCTTTGAAGAGGATATTTCCGGCTGCACGAGCTTCGACGCGCTGCCGCAGGCCGCGAAGAATTATATCGAGACCATTGAGCGGCTCATCGGCTGCCATGTGTCCATGGTGGGCGTGGGCCCGGCGCGCAGCCAGATGCTCGACCGCTGAGGCGCGCCGGAGAGCCGGGGCGGTCCGCCGCGGCGCATGATTGATTCTAAAAATAAAAACGGAAAGGCGGGAATCGTATGTCGATGACCATGACGCAGAAAATCCTGGCGCGCGCCGCCGGGCTGGAGACGGTGGAAGCCGGCCAGCTCGTGATGGCCAAGCTCGACCTCGTGCTCGGCAACGATATCACCGCGCCCGTGGCGATTCGGGAATTCGAGAAGCTGGGCGGCCGGGTGTTCGACCGGCGCAAGATCGCGCTGGTGCCCGATCATTTCACGCCCAACAAGGACATCAAAAGCGCCGTGCAGGCCAAGGCGCTGCGCGATTTCGCCGTCCGGCAGGAGATCGAGCATTATTTCGAGGTCGGCCGCATGGGCATCGAGCACGCGCTGCTGCCCGAGCAGGGGCTCGTCACGGCGGGCGACTGCGTCATCGGCGCGGACAGCCATACCTGCACCTACGGCGCGCTGGGCGCGTTCTCCACGGGCGTGGGCAGCACCGACATGGCCGCGGGCATGGCGACGGGGCAGTGCTGGTTCCGCGTGCCGGAGGCCATCGGCGTGCACCTGACCGGCGCGCTGCCGGCGCACGTCAGCGGCAAGGACCTCATCCTCACCCTCATTGGGCGTATCGGCGTGGACGGCGCGCGTTACTGCTCGCTGGAGTTTTTCGGCGAGGGGGTCGGCGCGCTGACGATGGACGACCGCTTCACCGTCGCGAACATGGCGGTCGAGGCGGGCGCCAAGAACGGCATCTTCCCCGTGGACGCGGCGACGCGGGCCTATCTCGCGGCGGCGGACGCCCGCGCGCCGGCGGAGGTTTCCGCCGATGCGGACGCGCCTTACCGGGAGATCGTGGAGATCCGCCTCGATGCGCTCACGCCGACGGTGGCGTTCCCTCATCTGCCCTCCAACGCGCGCCCCGTGCGCGAGGCGGGGGAAGTGCCGATCGACCAGGTGGTCATCGGCTCCTGCACCAACGGGCGGCTCAGCGACATGCGCGCCGCGGCCGAGGTGCTGCGCGGCCGGCGCGTGCATCCGCGCGTGCGGTGCATCGTCATCCCCGCGACCCAGGCGGTGTGGATGGCCTGCGTGCGGGAGGGGCTGATGGACGTGTTCGTGCAGGCGGGCGCAGCGGTTTCCACGCCGACCTGCGGGCCCTGTCTCGGCGGGCATATGGGGATCCTCGCGCCGGGCGAGCGCTGCGTCGCGACGACCAACCGCAACTTCGTCGGCCGTATGGGCGACCCGACGAGCGAGGTCTATCTCGCGTCGCCTGCTGTCGCGGCGGCATCCGCCGTCGCGGGGCGCATCGTCGGGCCGGACAGCCTGTGAGAAAAAGGAGACTGGCGCCGCTTTCCCGGAGATCCCGGGCCGGGCGGCGCTTTGCATTTGCCTGCCCGTGGGCCGTGGAAAGAGGCGCGGGCCGAACCGCGTTTGTCCAGCGCCCTTCTCTGCTTCCGCGGGGATGCTTTCTCCTCCCTGTCCCGGGGCGGGGATGTTGTACTTTTCCGCATGCATACGCGGCGGCGCGCCGGGCTCAGGGCCCGCGCCGCCCCTTTTTGCACTGCGGAAGCAGGAAGCGCCGTCCTCTCGCCCGTACCCGGCGCGGCGGCGGTAAAATTCGGATGAATACGGCAAGCCCACGCCCGGCACAGCCATTCCCGGCAGCCGGCGAACGGGGCGCGAAGGAAGGAGGGCACAAGATGAAGGAACTGACCGCGCGGCAAAAGCGCGTGCTGGACTATCTCACCGCCCGCGCGGCGGAAGGCGTTTCCCCCACGGTGCGGGAGATCGGCGCGGCGCTGGGCATCGCGTCCACCTCCACCGTGTCGCGCGACCTGCGCGCGCTGCAGGAGCGCGGCTGCCTGACGAAAACCGGCCGCGTCAGCCGCGGGATCTCCCTGCCGCTGCCGGCTGTCGCGCTGGTGCCGGTGTATGCCTATTACAACCCGGAAACGGGCGTCGGCAGCGGCCTGACGGGGGACCGGGTTCCCTTCCCCGCCCCGCGCGAGGCGCGGCCGGAATATTTCGCGCTGCGTCTGCCGGCCCCGGTGCGGGAGATCCCCGACGCGCAGGCGGGCGACGTGCTCGTGTTCGAGAAGCTGTACCGGGCGCGGCACGGACAGGTTGTCGCGGCTTCGGTGGGCGGCGTGCTCGTCGCGGGGGTGATGCAGCGGCAGGCGCGCGGCGCGTGGGTGCTTTCGGACGGCTGGCGGCATTCGCTGGCCGGCGAGGAGGACGTCGCGCTGGTCGGCGTGCGCGTGGGCCTGCTGCGGCAGTATCCGGCCGACTGAGGCGCGCGCGGCGCTGCGTGCCGCGGTACCCTCGGCGGACCAGAGGCGGCGCGCGTCAGGGCCGGAACGACCCCTGGCGTGCGGGTGTACCTTTCCCAGCTGGTTCGCCCGGCGCAGCCATTGCGGAACGACCCCTGGCGTGCGGGTGTACCCCAAGGAGCGCAGGAATCGGTGGACAAATCCAAGGAACGGCCCCGGATGTGCGGGCGCACCAGGCAGGCGTGTGCCCGCACGCCCTGCTGCGGCCTTGCCTCACGTCCATTGCCGCTTGCCCCGGGCCTGGGATCCGGGCATCCGCGCGGATCGCTGACACCAAGCCCCTCGTCTGCCTTTTGCGCCGGGGGCTGTGAGGGAAGACCGCAGAGAAAGGCGCCCCTCCGTATCTGCCCTGCCTTTGCGGGAGTCCGTGGCGGATCGTAGGCCGTTGTGGAAGCCATGCAGGTACTTCCCTTTTCTGGCGCGAGGCCGTGGCCTTTGAGGCTATCCTGGAACCCAACGGCTCCTCCCGTGGGGAATTCAGGAGGCAAACGGGCGGCCGGCAGGGCGGACGCGGCAAGCAGACGCGCCCGGCGGGCGATCGGGGATCCCGCCGGCCTTCCCCGGCTCGGGGCAAGCCGGCGCATGGGTGCTTTCGGGCGGCTGGCGGCATTCGCTGGCCGCTGAGGAAAACACGGCTGCCGATTTGCCGCCGCCCAAGCCGCAATTCCCTTTGCCCACCGAGCCGGCCGCCTGCAAGAAAAAGCGCCGCCGCCCGAAGCGGGCAGCGGCGGGACGAAGCCTGGCGGAGACTGCCGCGAAGCGCGGACATCCGCGGCGGCGGGCAGCGCGTCAGGGACGCAGCAGACGCACCAGCGTGGCCTTGTCCTGCACGCCGACGAGGCGGCCGCCCGGCCGCCCCTCGCGGAAAACGAGCACCGTCGGCACGGAGAGCACGCCGAAGCGGCTGGCAAGCTCCGGCTGCTCGTCGATGTTGACCTTGCCGATGACGGCGCTGTCTCCCAGCTCGCGCGCGGTTTCCTCCAGGACGGGCGCGAACATGCGGCAGGGGCCGCACCAGGCGGCCCAGAAGTCCAGCAGCACCGGCACGGCGCTCTGCTCGACGGTCTGGGTGAAATTTTCCTTTGTCACGGTGATGGGCATCGTCATTCTCCTTCCTTCCCGGCGACCGACCCTCGACGGGATTCGCGCCGTTTTGGTTGCGTTTTTTTCAGCCTTGTGCTAGCATGGATGGGGATGGGCGCGGCCTTGGAGGGCGCGCGGCTGTGCCCGCGGCGCGCCGGGCGTTTCCCGGCGGCGAGCTGCGCCGACAGGGCGGGACGCCGCGAACCGCGCTGCCTGTAGTTTTCCCCGAATGCAGCCAAATTTACCTGAATTTACGGAAAGAAGGGCTTTTCATGCAACAGCAGCAGGATCTGATCATCGCGGGATCCGGCCCGGCCGGCCTTGCCGCCGCGGTCTATGCCGCGCGGGCGCGCATGCGCTTTTTCGTGCTGGAGGAGAACGACTTCAGCGGCGGGCAGATCATCAATACCTATGATGTGGACAATTATCTCGGCCTGCCGGGGATCGGCGGCTTTGACCTCGCGATGAAATTCCGCGAACACGCCGACAAATTCGGCGCGCAGTTCGTGCAGGACCGCATGACGGCGGCGCGCCGCGAGGACGGGCAGATCGTCGTGCAGGGAGAGAAGGCGCAATACCGCGCCCGCGCGCTGCTGGTGGCGACCGGCGCGCGGCACCGCAGGCTTGGCTGCCCGGGCGAGGCGGAATTCTCCGGGCGCGGCGTGAGCTATTGCGCGACCTGTGACGGCGCGTTTTTCCGCGGGAAGGACGTCGCGATGGTCGGCGGCGGGGACACGGCGCTCGAGGAGGCGGCCTTCCTGGCGAACCTGTGCGCGCGGGTTTATCTGCTGCACCGGCGCGACGCGCTGCGCGCTTCCAAGCATCTGCAGGAGCGGGTGCTGGCCCTGCCCAATGTCGAGGTGCTGTATGAGACGACCGTGCAGGAGATCTTCGGCGGCGAGGCGGTCGAGGGCATCCGTGTGCTGCGGCGCGGCCGGGCGGAGGAGATCCCGCTCTCCGGCGTGTTCATCGCGGTGGGGATGGAGCCTAACAGCGAGCCGCTGCGCGGCGTGACGGCGCTCGACAGCGCAGGCTTCATCGTCGCGGGGGAGGACGGGGCGACCTCCGTCCCCGGTATTTTCGCCGCCGGCGACGTGCGCACCAAGGCGCTGCGCCAGATCCTCACGGCGGCGGCCGACGGCGCGAACGCCATCCGCTCGATCGAGCGGTACCTGCTCGGCGGCCCGGCCCGCTGAGCGCTTTCGCCGGCGGAGGCGAGGACGCGTCCGGCGTCCCGCGATGGATACAGGCGCAAAACAACCGTTGGAGGAAAACAGACGGGCGCTTTCGCCAGTGCAGCGGCGGACAATGGAAAGCAGAAGCGGGCGCAGCCGTTGCCGGCGCGTCTGCTTTTTTTGCAGAAGAGGACCCCACGCGGCGGGCGCGCGGGGTCCTCTTCGCGGTGGCGGCGGCCGGCGAAGCGCGAAATCCGCCGGTGCGGGATGCTTCCGGGCACAGCGCATCTCCGCCTCCTGCGCAACGGACGAAATCCGCCCGGGAGGGATACCTCCGCGGCGGTTCGTCCCGGCAGGCACCGGTGGGGAACCAGCCCGCGCGGCCAGCCAGGGCGGACGGTGCGGGGCCATCCCGTCGCCCTGACCGGCACCTGGATGCCGGCCAGAGCGGCTTTTCTTTTCCCCGGACGCGGCATGCCGGCCGGCACCGGAGAACCGCAGCGCCGATCCTGCCACTGTGCCAGTCCCCGCGCCGCGGCTGCGGGCCGGCCTCATGCATGCTTTCCGCCGCACCGGGGCATGCTATGGTTGGAACGGCGGCGAGAAGCGGCCTTCGGCCCCGCGGGCAGCGTATGGTCGCCGTCCCGCCGGAATACAGCCGTCATCCCCAACGATACAGCTGCCGGCCCCGCCCGCCGGAACACAGACATCCTCCCCGCCTGCCGGAGGACGCGGCGGCCGTGCGTGGGGGGAAGAAAAACGAAAATTTTGCCCGCCCGGGGCTTGACAAAGCTTCACCAAAGCGGTATACTCAAAATAGAAATGAGAGTCATTCCTATTTTGAGGCGAGGACAGTGAAGCATTATTCCAAACAGCGGGAGATGATCCTGCGGGCGGTGCGCGAGCATCCGGTGCATCCCACGGCGGAGGAAGTGCTCGCCATCCTGCGGGCGCAGGGGAGCACTGCCAGCCTGAGCACCGTATACCGCAACCTGCAGCTGCTGAGTGAAAAGGGCCTGCTGCGCAAGATCTCCGTTCCCGGCGGCAGCGACCGGTTCGACGGGGAGCTGCATGAGCATTTCCATGCGCTCTGCCGGGGGTGCGGCCGGGTGGCGGACGTGCAGTACCCGCTGCCGGGCCTGGCGGAAGCCGTGCGCGCGCAGACGGGGATGCAGGCCGACGCCGTGCATCTGACCGTGCGGGGGCTTTGTCCCCGGTGCGCGGCCGCGCAGGCGGAGGGCAGCCGGACGCAGCCGCCCCATCCCGCGCAGTAAAGGGGGTTACGCCGCCGGGTACGGCGGAGGTAATACATGTTAATAAACAGGAGGTAAAAACGATGAAAGAGCTCAAGGGGACCAAAACGGAAGCCAATCTGATGGCGGCGTTCGCCGGGGAATCCCAGGCGCGCAACAAGTATACCTATTATGCCAGCAAGGCCAAGAAGGACGGCTACGAGCAGATCGCGGCCATCTTCACCGAGACGGCCAACAACGAGAAGGAACACGCCAAGATCTGGTTCAAGCTCCTGCACGGTGGGGAAATCCCCTCCACGGCGGACAACCTCGCGGACGCGGCGGCCGGCGAGAATTACGAGTGGACGGACATGTACGCCCAGTTCGCCAAGGAAGCCAAGGAAGAGGGCTTCGACCATATCGCCTACCTGTTCGAGGCGGTCGGCGCGATCGAGAAGGAGCATGAGGAGCGGTACCGCAGGCTGCTCGCCAACGTGGAGGGCGGCCTGGTCTTCTCCAAGGACGGCGACGCGATCTGGCAGTGCATGAACTGCGGCCATATCCACATCGGCAAGCAGGCGCCGCAGGTGTGTCCTGTCTGCGCGCACCCGCAGTCCTATTTCCAGCTGGTGTCGAAGAATTACTGATGACCGTTCCCCGGCGGCGCGCCGGGAGATAAACGGGCCGGGAAGCGGAGGCTTCCCGGCCCGTTTGCATTGCCTGCGCCGGGGAAAAAGCGGCCCCGGCTGCGGGCGGCGGGTTGTCGGCTTCCGCGGCGACGCCCATCTTGTATGCGCGCGGTCCGGCGCCCGCCCTGCCGAGTCAAAAGCCGCCGGGGACGCAGGCGCTGCCTGTGTCCCCGGCGGCTGTATAGAGCGGCGAAAAATGCGGCGCGCGGGCGGCTCCCCCGCAGCGGAGGGAGCGAAAAACGCGGGCGGCTCCCGCAGCGCGGCGGGCGGCAACGGCTTGCCGCGTCACGACTCCTGCTCGCTGCTCGCGAGCGGGGCCGCCTGGAGCGTGACCGGGCGCATGGCCGCCGCGCCGGGCAGCGCCAGCGCCTCTTCGGCGCGCAGGTTCTTTTTGGCGGAGGAGATCATCAGCTTGATGCGGTTGAGCTGGTTGACCTCGCTCGCGCCGGGATCGTAATCGACAGGCATGATGTTGGCCAGCGGATATTGCCGGCGCAGCTCCTTGATCATGCCCTTGCCGGTGACGTGATTGGGCAGGCAGGAGAAGGGCTGCGTGCAGACGATGTTCGGCGCGCCCGACTCGATCAGCTCCACCATCTCGGCGGTCAGCAGCCAGCCCTCGCCGCAGACGTTGCCCAGCGACAGCACGCCCTTGGCCTTCTCGCTCAGGCGGCGGATGGGCAGCGGCGGCTCGAACCGGCGGGAGGCCGCCAGCGCGCGGCGCATGGGCTCGCGGTATTTCTCGATCAGCCAGACGCCCGCGTTGCCGGCGAGCTTGGTCTTCCAGGACATGCCCAGCACGTCGTGCTTGAAGTTGCCGTTATACATCGAATAAAGGAAGAAATCCAGCAGCCCGGGCACGACGGCCTCGCACCCCTCCTGCTCGATGACGTCGACGACGTGGTTGTTCGCGTCGGGATGGAATTTGACGAGGATCTCGCCCACGACGCCGACGCGCGGCAGCCGCTTGTCCTCGTCGATGGGCAGCGTGTCGAATTCCTCCACCATCTCGCGCAGGATGCGGCGGTAGGCATAGCGGTTCCTGCCGTCAAAATGGTCCTTGATGATGCCGCGCCATTTTTCATACAGCGCGTCCGCCGCGCCGGGGACGTGCTCGTAGGGCCGCACGCGCAGCAGCATGTTCTGGATGGCGTCGCCGAGCACGATGGCCTTGATCACGCGGTCGACGACGGGCAGCGTCAGCTTGAAGCCCGGGTTTTTCTCCATGCCGGAGAGGTTGACCGACAGCACCGGCACGTTGGGGAAGCCGGCGTCGCGCAGCGCCTTGCGCAGGAAGGCGATGTAATTGGTCGCGCGGCAGCCGCCGCCGGTCTGGGTGATGAGCACGGTCGTGTTGTCGGGATCGCACGCGCCGCTGGTCAGCGCGTGCACGAGCTGGCCGACGACGATGATGGAGGGATAGCAGGCGTCGTTGTTGACGTAGCGCAGCCCGGTTTCGATGTCCTCCGGCGTCGCGGTCTCCAGCAGGTGGATCTTGTAATCGGTCGATTGCAGGGAGGCAACGACGAGGTCGAAATGGATCGGCGACATCTGCGGCGCGATGAGCGTGTGTTTGTCGCGCATCTCCTTGGTGAAGGGGATGCGCCGCTGCACATAGCCGCCGCGGTCGCCGTCGGCCGTGTGCCCCTCGCGCTCCTCCAGCACCACCGCGAGCGAGCGCATGCGGATGCGCGCCGCGCCGAGGTTGCTGATCTCGTCGATCTTCAGGCAGGTATAAAGCTGGCCGTTGGACTCAAGGATCTCCTGCACCTGGTCGGTCGTCACCGCGTCGAGCCCGCAACCGAAGGAATTGAGCTGCACCAGCTCGAGCTGCGGGTTGCCGCAGGTATAGGCCGCGGCGTTATACAGCCGGGAATGATACACCCACTGGTCGACGACGCGCAGCGGCCGCCGCACGGGCGTAAGGTGGGAGACGCTGTCCTCCGTCAGCACCGCGAAGCCCAGCGACTGGATCATCTGCGGGATGCCGTGATTGATCTCGGGGTCGACGTGATAGGGCCGGCCGGCCAGCACGATGCCCCGCCGCCCGCTCTCCTTCAGCTGCGCGACGACCGCCTCGCCCTGCAGGCGCATATCCTGCCGGAAGGCCTCCTGCTCGCGCACGCCCGCCGTGAGCGCAGCGAGCGCCTCCTGTTTCGTTACGCCGAATTCTTCGAAGGCCGCCGCCAGCTGCTCGGCGGCTTTCGGCAGGTTCTCCAGGCTGAGGAAGGGCTTCTTGAAGGCGATGTTCCGCTCGCGCAGCACCTCCATGTTGTTCTCGATCACCTCGGGATAGGAGGTGACGATGGGGCAGTTGAAGTGATTGTTCGCCTCGGGGTTCTCCTTCGTCTCGTAGGGCATGCAGGGCATGAAAATGGTTTTCACCCCGCGGTCGACGAGATCCATGATGTGCCCGTGCGCGAGCTTCGCGGGATAGCATACGCTCTCGGACGGGATGGTCGACATGCCGCGCTCAAAGAGCGCGTGGTCGCTGCGGCGGCTGAGCACGACCGAGAAGCCCAGGGCCGTGAGCGTCGTAAACCACAACGGGTATTTATCGTACATATTCAGCGCGCGCGGCACGCCGATCTGCCCGCGCGGCGCCTGCGAAGCGGGCAGGGGCTTGTAGGAGAACAGCCGGCGGTATTTATATTCCACGAGGTTGGGCAGGGCGTCTTTGGCCTTCGTCTCGCCCGCGCCGCGCTCGCAGCGGTTGCCGCTGACGAGCCGGCGGCCGTCGAGCGTGGTGATGGTCAGCTTGCAGTGGTTGGCGCAGCGGCCGCAGATCTCGGAGGAGGTTTCCGGATGGATGCCGGCGGCCAGCTCCTGCGCGGTCACGAGCGTCGAGCGCGCGCCCGCGGCGCAGCGCTCCGCCGCGATGATCGCGGCGCCGAACGCGCCCATCAGCCCGGCGATGGAGGGCCGGATGACTTCCCGCCCGCTCACCAGCTCGAAGCAGCGCAGGATGGCGTCGTTATAAAACGTGCCGCCCTGCACGACGACATGCCGCCCCATCTGCTCGGGATTTTTGAGTTTGATGACCTTGTAGAGCGCGTTGCGCACGACGGAATAAGCGAGGCCCGCCGAGATGTCGCCGACGCTCGCGCCCTCCTTCTGCGCCTGCTTGACGCGGCTGTTCATGAACACGGTGCAGCGCGTGCCGAGGTCGACGGGGCGCTCCGCCTCCATGGCCGCCTGCGCGAGGCCGGCCGGCGTCAGGCCCAGCGACTTCGCGAAGGTCTGGATGAACGAGCCGCAGCCGGAGGAGCAGGCTTCGTTTAACATGATGGAGTCGACGACGCCGTTTTTGATATGCATGCATTTCATGTCCTGGCCGCCGATGTCGATGATGAAATCGACCGCCGGGTCGAAATACCGCGCCGCCTTGTAATGGGCGAGCGTCTCGATCTCCCCGTGATCGAAGCGGAAGACCATCTTGAGCAGCTGCTCGCCGTAGCCCGTCGTGCAGGCCGAGGCGATGTAAGCGCCCGCCGGCAGCGCGGCGTAGACCTCCTTGAGGATGCCTTCGGCCGTCTGCACGGGGTTGCCGTTGTTGGAGGAATAATAGGAATAGAGGATCTCGCGGCGGCTGTTGATGAGCACCGCCTTGATGGTGGTGGAGCCGGCGTCGAGCCCGAGGAAGCAGGCGCCTTCGTCCTCGCGGGGCGCGCGCTGCGTGACGGCGGCTTTCGCGTGGCGGGCGAGGAAAGCCGCGCGGTCGTCCGGCGTCTCGAACAGGCGCGGCATACGCTGCACCTCGCTGCCGGTGTCGCGCACGGCCGCGAGCCGCTCGGCGAGCGCCCGGATGGGCATCGTGCGCGCCGGGTCGGCCAGCTGCGCCGCGCCGAGCGCGACGAACAGGTGCGCGTTCTCCGGCAGCGTGAAGGAGGTCGCGTCCTTCTCCAGCGCCGTCTCGAAGGCGGCGCGCAGCTCGCTGAGGAAATGCAGCGGCCCGCCGAGAAAGACGATGTTGCCGCGGATGGGCTGCCCGCAGGCCAGCCCCGCGATGGTCTGGTTGACCACGGCGGCGAGCACCGAAGCGGCGAGGTCCTCGCGCTTCGCCCCGTCGTTGAACAGCGGCTGCATGTCGCTTTTGGCGAACACGCCGCAGCGCGACGCGATGGAATAGATCATCGTGTGATGCTTGGCCAGCTCGTTGAGCCCCGCGACGTCGGTCTGCAGCAGGGAGGCCATCTGGTCGATGAAAGCGCCCGTCCCGCCGGCGCAGGAGCCGTTCATGCGCTGGGACAGCACCGGCTTCATGAAGGTGATCTTCGCGTCCTCGCCGCCCAGCTCGATGACCACGTCCGTCTCCGGCAGCTGCCGCTCGACCGCGGCCGTCGCGGCGACGACCTCCTGCACGAACGGCACGCCGATCCAGCCCGCGCAGGCCATGCCCGCCGAGCCCGTGATCTGCACGCTGGCCGGCGCGTCGCCGAACTGCTCCGCCATCTCCGAAAAGAGCGCCTGCATGCCGCCGCGCACGTCGGACATGTGCCGCCGGTAGCTCTGATGGACGATCCTGTCGTTTTCGTCGAGTAATACGGTTTTTACCGTCGTGGACCCCACGTCCACGCCCAGTCTGTATTGCATATGCACAAATTCCTTTCTCCGAAAAGGGCTGGGCCGTCCGGCGCGGGTCCCCGCGGCCGCGGCGGCCGTTTCGCGCCGGCGGCTCCCCCGGCCCGCCCGAATGCGTGCAGGGCCGCGCGGCGCTTCCTTTATCTTACCTTTTTTTGCGCGCCGCGTCAAGGCGGCGCGCGCCGCTTGGCCGGTATTTCCGGCTGGTATTTTGCGGCGGATTTTCCAGCGGCGGACGGGGAGGAAAATTTGACAAGCGAAATAAAATAGTGTACACTATTTACTGATTAGGTTTTT
This sequence comes from Candidatus Tabaqchalia intestinavium, assembly GCA_904420005.1. Classification (GTDB taxonomy): domain Bacteria; phylum Bacillota; class Clostridia; order Oscillospirales; family CAJFTT01; genus Tabaqchalia; species Tabaqchalia intestinavium. The sequence goes on from CAJFTT010000044.1 coordinate 76,661, forward strand.
GACCTAAAATTTTGAAAAGGAAAGAAAGGGAATCACTTCATGGACTCTGACGGTAGTCTGCTTTTGCAGATCGTAGGGCTCATCATTCTCATCGGGATCAACGCATTTTTCGCGGCTTCGGAGATCGCGATCCTGCAACTCAACGAAGCCAAGCTCAACCGGCTCGCGGAGGAGGGCAACAAAAAGGCCATCCGATTGGTCAAGCTGACCCAGCAGCCCAGCCGGTTCCTCGCGACCATCCAGGTCGGCGTGACCTTCGCCGGGTTCTTCGCCTCGGCGGTCGCGGCCTCGAGCTTCACCGGCCGGATCATGGCGCTGTTTGACCCGGCGTCGTTGTCGGCCACGGCCTACAGCGCGATCAGCACGGCGGTGCTGGTGGTCATCACGCTGCTGCTGTCCTATTTCACGCTGGTGTTCGGCGAGCTGGTGCCCAAGCGGGTCGCCATGGAGAAGCCGGACGGCATCGCGATGCGGGTGGCCGGCATCCTCAACGCCTTCTCCAAGATCACGCGTCCGTTCGTCGCGTTTCTGGCCTTCTCCACCAACGGCATCTGCCGCCTGCTGGGCATCAACGGCGAGCGGCAGGAGGAGCAGGTCACGGAGGAAGAGATCCGTATGCTCGTCGACGTCGGGGAAGAGCGCGGCATCATCGACCGGGCGGAAAAGCACATGATCAACAACATCTTCGAGTTTGACGAGCGCAGTGTGGAGGAGGTCATGACCCACCGCACCAACATCACGGCGGTGTCGCTGGACACCCCGCCGGAGCAGGTGGTGGCGCTCGCGGTGGAGATGGGATATTCCCGCATCCCGGTGTATAAAGACGACATTGATTCCATCGAAGGGATCCTGTATGTCAAGGACCTGCTGCCGTTTGTGGGCAAGCCGCTGCCGGAGGATTTCCGCCTCGAGAAGATCGCGCGGCGGCCGCATTTCGTTCCGGAGTCCAACAGCCTCAGCGAGCTGTTCTCCGAAATGAGCCAGCTCAAGCTGCAGATGGCCATCGTGGTGGACGAATACGGCGGCACGTCGGGCCTTGTGACGATGGAGGACCTGCTGGAGGCCATCGTGGGCAATATCCAGGACGAATACGACGAGGAGGAAGAGGAGATCGAGAAGATCGGGGAGGACACCTTCGAGATCGAAGGCACCACCTCGCTCGACGACGTCGAGGAAATGCTCGAGACCAAATTCCCGGAAGGCGATTACGACACGCTGGGCGGCCTGGTGCTGGATATCCTCGGCCGGATCCCGTCCGAGCAGGAGCACCCCGCCGTGGAGGTGGGGGGATACCGCTTCCTCGTGCAGGAGGTCGCGGACAACCGCATCGTCACCATCATCGCCACCAAGCTGCAGGAGGCGCCGGCGGAAGCGGCCGCCGCGCAGCAGGGCAAAGAAGGCGCGTGATGCAGGCGGACCTGCCTTATAGATTTCATCATCCCAGAAAGCGGAGCGTCGTTTGGGCGCTCCGCTTTTTTGCGCCGGGCGGCGCGGGACGGGCATAAATGCGCCGCGAGGAATTGACACCTTCTCCCGGGTATGCTACGATGACCTTATTCCCGGCGGACAAGGGGCAACACGGTTTTTCGCGTCCAAGCAGCGACCGGCTGGGTTTTCCTCGCCCGCGGGCGAGCGCTCGGCTCCTCGTCAGCGAGCCCTGCGCCCGTTTCCCTCCCGAAGAACGCCATAGACCCGGCGGCGAGAGGGAACGGACACGGGCGCGGCAGAGCGGCGGGCGTGCCGTTTTGCGGAAGAAATCGGAATGGCGCGCGCCCGCGCCCGGCGGCCGCCAGTCTGCCGCGATCCTGCCCAGAGCGATCTCCCTTCCGCCGCCAGGCCCGCGGCGGCTGCAATGGACGCGGGCGGCGCTAACACGATCGGCGGGCGGGCCTTGATCGCGCCGCGGCAGAGCGCGCTTCCCCTTCCCGCCCGCGCCGCCGGGAGAAAAAACGAAATGCAAACAGAAAGAAGGAATCGTCATGCAACTGCGCCCCGCGGCTGTGCCGCTTGTCAACATGGATCCTTATACCAGCGTCTGGTCGATGGCCGACCGCGCGACCGACGACTTCACCCGCCACTGGACGGGCCGCCGCCAGGCGTTGACCGGCCTCGCGGAGATCGACGGCAGGCTCTACCGCTTCCTGGGCAGGACGAGCCTCGACAGCCGCCTGTATGCCCCGGAGCCGCCTGCCATGGCGCAGAGATCCGTCACGGTCGCCGCGCTGACGACTGATTACGTCCTGGAGGCCGACGGCGTCCGCCTGACGCTGACCTTTTTCTCCCCGCATTTCCTCGACGACCTGCCGCTGCTCTCCCGCCCCGTCTGCTTCGTGCAGCTCGCCCTGGAGGCGCTGGACGGGCGCTCGCACCGCGTGCGCGTGTGGTTCGACGCGTCGGCCGAGCACTGCGTCAACCGGGACGACGCCGAGATCACCATCCGCCGGGAGAGCAACGCGGTCTATGACGCGCTCGTCATGGGCAACGCCGAGCAGAAGCCGCTGTGCGAGCAGGGGGACACCGTCACCATCCATTGGGGCTACCTGCATCTTATCGCCGGCAAGGGCAGCGGCTGGGAGCTGTTCACCTGGAACGACAACGCGCGCTACGATCATTTCCGCTGGACCAAAGAGGACAAAGCGCGCTACAGCTTTCTCGACTATTTCTTCCCCAACAGCGGGGAATACGAGGAAGGCAAGCCCTACCGCGTGGACGAATCCTTCCCCATGCTCGCGGCGCGCGCCGACGTGGCGCTCGCGGCGGGGGAGACGCGCGTGCTGCGGCTGTGCCTGCTGTATGACGACGGAAAAGCCATCAACTATTTCGGCACCCCGCGCGATGCTTACTGGAAAAAGGACGGCGCGACGGCGGCGGACATCGCGGCGGACAGCGTGACGCGGTTCGACGAATATCTCACGCGCGCGCGGCAGTTCAGCCGGGCGGCTTACGCCGACGCCTGCCGCGCCGGTGGGGAGCAATACGCGCAGCTGACGGCGCTCGCTTTCCGCCAGGCGGTCAACGCCCACAAGCTCATCGCCGACGAGAACGGCGAAGCGGTGTTCCTGTCCAAGGAATGCAACTCCAACGGCTGCATCGGCACCGTCGACATCAGCTATCCGTCGATGCCGATGTTCGTGCTGTACAATCCCGAGCTGGTGCTGGGCATGATGCGCCCCATCCTGCGCTACGCCGCGTCCGACGCCTGGCCGCATCCGTTCTCCCCGCACGACGTGGGCGTGTACCCCAACGCGGTGGGGCAGGTTTACAGCGGCACCAGCCCCGAAGGGCAGATGCCGGTCGAGGAATGCGGCAATATGCTGCTGATGACGGCGGCCGCGACGTTCGCCACGGGCGATCTCGCGTTCTTCCGCCAGCATTACGCCACCCTGCGGCAATGGTGCGACTATCTGCTCGCGCACGCGCAGGATCCGGAGAACCAGCTGTGCACCGACGACTTCACCGGCCACCTCGCGCACAACGCCAATCTCGCCGTCAAGGGCATCTGCGCCATCGGCGCGTTCGGCCGCCTGTGCGGCATGGACGGGCGGCGGGAGGAGGAGACGCAGCTGCTCTCCCGCGCGCGGGAAATGGCGGAGACCTGGCGCACGCTCGCGCGCGACGAGGCCGGGCATTACCGGCTGGCCTACGACCTGCCCGGCAGCTGGAGCCTCAAATATAACCTCGTCTGGGATCAGGTCTTCGGCCTGGGGCTGTTCGATGCGGAGGTGTACCGCACGGAGGCGGCGCTCTATCAGCGGAAGCTCCATCGTTACGGCGTGCCGCTCGATTCGCGCGCCGACTTCACGAAAGTGGATTTCCTGCACTGGGCGTCCATGCTCGGCGGCGATCCCGCACATTTCTCGCGCATCACGGCGCGCATCTGGGACATGGTCAACGAGACGCCCGACCGCTATGCCTTCAACGACTGGTACATGACCTCCACGGCCCGCCGGTGCTATTTCATCAACCGCGCGGTCATCGGCGGCCTGTTCCTGCGCCAGCTGGAGGCCGACGGCAGGCTCTACCGCGCCTGGGAGCGCTGAATACGAATGCGCCGCGCCGGCGGCCCCCGCCGAACGGAAGCGCGCAGGGCGGCCGCCTGCCGCCCCCCAGCGGGCGAATCTGCCCCGGCCGGGCGGAAGGCCACGCCGGGGGGTAGGTACCGTCAGTCGTCGCGTCCACAGGCGCAGCCGGGACAGCGCGTGCATGGTTCGCGGGCGCGGCCGGGGCTGCGGCGACAGCTCGGTTCCCGGACCTGCGGGGGCACGCATCCCGCCGTTCTTGAACGCCTTGTAAAACTGGTTCATTCCCCAGACCTGCGGGGGCACGGCGATCCGCCGCACGCCTCATTCATACGCGTTCGATCCCCAGGCCCGCGGGAAACGGGCTTTGCCGGCTCTGGCCGTCGGAAAGCAAGCGCATCGGTCCCCGAACCTGCGGGGGACGGGCGTACAGCTATCGCCTTTGCAAAGGCATATGTTTCTCGCTCCCCGGCCATAAAGGCGGGCGGCGTTCCCGCCTCCCGCCCCGTTTTCCCCGCGGCAGACCCGGCCCGCCGCCCCGGCAAAATGCCGGATTTTCCCCGCCCCGGCAACGAAAAATTTACAGCCCCCGCCCTTGATTCCGGCGGGGGCTTTGGTATATAATGAATGCGCAACGAAAAGCCTGTCGATTTCATACGAAAGGGGTTCTCTCATGAATTATTCACATGAAGTGGAAAGAATGTGTCCCATCACCAAGGGACCCAACCACGGCCCTGCTCCCATCCCGGAAGAGGGGAAATGGGTCAAGGCCTATCAGATCAGCGACATCAGCGGCCTGTCCCACGGCGTGGGCTGGTGCGCGCCGCAGCAGGGCGCCTGCAAGCTGACGCTCAACGTCAAAAACGGCGTCATTGAAGAGGCGCTGGTCGAGACGCTGGGCTGCTCCGGCATGACGCATTCCGCGGCCATGGCGGCGGAGATCCTGCAGGGCAAGACCATTCTCGAAGCGCTCAACACCGACCTCGTGTGCGACGCGATCAACGTCGCCATGCGCGAGATCTTCAAGCAGCTGGTTTACGGCCGCACGCAGACGGCCTTCTCGGAGGACGGCCTGCCCATCGGCGCGTCGCTCGAGGACCTGGGCAAGGGCCTGCGCAGCCAGGTCGGCACGATGTTCGGCACCCGCGCCAAGGGCGTGCGGTATCTGGAAATGGCGGAGGGCTATGTGCTCAACATCGCCGTGGACGAAAACGACGAGGTCGTGGGCTATAAGTTCGTCCATCTGGGCAAGATGATGGAGCAGATCCGCAAGGGCGTCGACCCGAAGGAAGCGTATGAGAAGAATATCGGCACCTACGGCCGGTACGACGGCGCCGCCAAGTACATCGATCCGCGGCAGGAATAATCAGGAAGGAGGCGTAATGTAGATGATTACATTTGAAGGATACGACAGAAGAATCGACAAGATCAACAAATGCATGAAGGAATACGGCATCGGTTCGCTGGAGGAGGCCCGCGAGATCTGCCTCGCGAAGGGCGTCGACTGCGAGGCCATCGTCAAGGGCGTGCAGCCCATCGCGTTCGAGAACGCGGTCTGGGCGTATACGCTCGGCGCGGCGGTCGCCATCCAGAAGGGCGCGAAGAACGCCGCCGACGCGGCGGAAGCCATCGGCATCGGCCTCAACGCGTTCTGCATCCCCGGCTCGGTCGCCGAGCAGCGCGACGTCGGCCTTGGCCACGGCAACCTCGGCGCGATGCTGCTGCGTCCGGAGACCAACTGCTTCTGCTTCCTCGCGGGGCATGAGTCCTTCGCGGCGGCGGAGGGCGCGATCGGCATCGCCCGCACGGCCAACAAGGTGCGCAAGAACCCGCTGCACGTCATCCTCAACGGCCTGGGCAAGGACGCGGCGTATATCATCAGCCGCATCAACGGCTTCACCTATGTCGAGACCGATTACGACTTCAAGACCGGCGAGCTGAAGATCGTGCGGGAGAAAGCGTTCTCCGACGGCGAGAAGGCCAAGGTCAAGTGCTACGGCGCGAACGACGTGCTCGAGGGCGTGGCCATCATGAAGCAGGAGAACGTGGACGTTTCCATCACCGGCAACTCCACCAACCCCACGCGCTTCCAGCACCTGGTCGCCGGCACCTATAAGAAATGGTGCATCGAGAACGGCAAGAAATATTTCTCCGTGGCCTCCGGCGGCGGCACGGGCCGCACGCTGCACCCGGACAACATGGCGGCCGGCCCGGCTTCTTACGGCCTGACCGACTCCATGGGCCGCATGCACGGCGACGCGCAGTTCGCCGGCTCCTCCTCCGTGCCTGCGCATGTGGAGATGATGGGCCTGATCGGCATGGGCAACAACCCCATGGTTGGCGCGACCGTCGCGGTGGCCGTCGCGGTCGAAGAGGGCATGAAATAAGACCGGGCGAGCTGCATAAAGCCCGGCTACGCGGACGGGGCGTCTGGTGCTCGCAGCACCAGACGCCCCGTTTTTGCCGTCACACAGCCTGACGGGCCTTCTGCCGATCGTGGGCGCAAGCTGCCGGGGCGTTTGGACGCGCGGCAGATAAGGCGCTTTTCGTCCTTTCGGCCCGGGCTTGCCGGGTTTGCCGGCGATTGCGGTGGGCGCTGCAAGTCGCAGGGAGCGCCTGCCGCCTCAGTCGTGCCGGGGGGCGGCGCTTCGCTTTCCGTGGATTCGATGCGATCGCTTTTCCGTTTCTATAGGGGGAGGCGCCGGCAAGCCAGGGCTCCCAGGGCGCAGCTATTTTACAGAGCCGGTTGCGGGACTTGTGCGGATACATCTCTTGCAATTTGCAGGGGGATCGTATATAATAAATAAGACAACTGAACAGACGGGAGCTTGTAAGACAGGCTGAGAGGAAGGTGTGACCTTCGACCGGTAACCTGATTTGGATAATGCCAACGTAGGGAAAGCTGCGCATAAAGGGAATGCTTGCGGGAAGCTGCCAGATCGGTGGCTTCCCGCATTTGTTTTGTACGGAGGGGACAAACATGGTCAAAATCAATGGGCAGAGTCTGGATATTGCCGGCAGGACCATAGCGGAATATCTGGAGGCTACCGACTATGATCCAAAGCGGATCGCCGTGGAGCGCAACGGAGAGATTGTGCCGAAAGCACGGTACGGCGAAACCATGCTGGTGGATGGCGACCGTGTGGAGGTTGTCAGCTTCGTGGGAGGTGGGTGAACTGATTCCGACGAAAGAGGAAATGGCAGAAGCGCTGGCGATGCGCCAGGGGAGGCAGCTGCAGGCGAGATTCTCTGCCGCTACGGTTGCCGTATGCGGTCTGGGCGGCCTGGGCTCCCATATCGCCATGGCGCTTGCGCGGGCGGGAATCGGCAAGCTCATTTTGTTGGATTTTGACCGGGTGGACGTCACCAATCTGCACCGCCAGCAATATAAAGCGTCCCAGGTCGGCCAATACAAGACGCAGGCGCTCTCCGAAAATCTCAAGGAAGCAGCGCCCTATGTCGAGCTGGAAGCACATGCGGTGCGTATCACCGAAAAGAATGCCGTGCAACTGCTCAAAGAAGCGGACATCATATGTGAAGCGTTTGATTGTCCGGAAGCGAAGGCCATGCTCGCGAATATCGTTTTGGAAGCGATGCCGGAGCAATTTTTGGTGGCGGCCTCCGGCATGGCGGGGCTTGACAGCGCCAACGGCATCCGGACGCGAAAGGTGACCGGGCGCTTTTATCTGTGCGGGGATGAGGTCAGCGAAGTGGCGGCGGGGGCCGGCCTTGTGTCGTCCCGCGTGATGCTGTGCGCCGCGCACCAGGCTCATATGGTGCTGCGCATCTTGGCAGGAAAATTGGAACCATAAAGAAAGAAGGAAACGGAAATGAACAACGACAAATTGGTCATCGGCGGGCATGCGTTTCATTCCAGATTCATTCTCGGATCTGGCAAATATTCTTTGAATCTCATCGAAGCGGCCGTTCAGGATGCGGGCGCGGAAATCATCACCCTTGCCGTGCGCCGCGCCAATACCAAGGAGCAGGAGAACATCCTCGATTTCATTCCCCAGGGAGTCACCCTGCTTCCCAACACCAGCGGAGCGAGAGATGCGCAGGAAGCCGTTCGGATCGCAAGGCTGGCGCGCGAACTGGGATGCGGGGATTTTGTGAAAATCGAAATTATGCGCGATTCGAAATATCTGCTCCCCGACAACCAGGAAACGATCAAAGCCACGGAAATTCTCGCCAAAGAAGGCTTCGTCGTCATGCCGTATATGTACCCGGATCTGAACGTCGCCCGCGACCTGGCGAACGCCGGTGCCGCCGCCGTGATGCCGCTGGCCGCCCCCATCGGCTCCAACAAGGGGCTGGCGACCAGAGATTTTATTCAGATCCTCCTGGATGAAATCGATCTGCCCATTATTGTGGACGCCGGTATCGGCAGGCCGTCCCAGGCGTGTGAAGCCATGGAGATGGGCGCCGCGGCGATCATGGCCAATACCGCGCTTGCGACCGCCGGCGATCTTCCCATGATGGCGGCCGCGTTCCGCCAGGCCATCGAGGCGGGCCGAAAGGCTTACCTCGCAGGGCTTGGCCGCGTCCTCACCCGTGGGGCCTCTGCGTCTGATCCGCTGACCGGCTTCCTTCGGGACTGAGGGGGTGGATGTATGGAAAATCAATTTTTTGTGGATTCGGGCCATCTGTCTGCCGAAGCGCTGGCCAGAAAGCACCGGCTGGAAAACGACCCGGCCTCTCGGACCAGCCCGATGGAATATTTGCCGGGGATGGAAAAGATCGAATCGGAGGTTTGCGCCAATGTCATCAAACAGATGCAAGCCTTTGATTATTCGGTCTATACGGCAAAAGATGTAAAAGCCGCGCTGGATCACGAGACCTGCACTCTGGAGGATTTCAAAGCCTTGCTGTCGCCTGCGGCGGAGCCTTTCCTCGAGCAGATGGCGCAGAGGGCGAGGATAGAAACAGGCAAGCATTTCGGCAATACCGTCTATCTGTTCACCCCGCTCTATATTGCCAATTACTGTGAGAATTATTGCGTTTATTGCGGCTTCAACTGCTATAACCATATTCATCGCATGAAACTGACGATGGAGCAGATCGAGCACGAAATGAAAGTGATCGCGGACAGCGGCATGGAGGAGATCCTGATTCTCACCGGGGAGAGCCGCGCGCAGAGCGATGTGCCTTATATCGGAGAAGCCTGCAAGCTGGCGAGAAAATATTTCCGCATGGTCGGCCTGGAGATCTATCCGGTCAACACGGACGAATACCGGTTCCTCCATGAATGCGGCGCGGACTATGTTACCGTTTTCCAGGAGACCTACGATGTGGAGAAATACGAGCAACTGCATCTTTCGGGCCACAAGCGCGTATGGCCTTATCGCTTTGACGCGCAGGAGCGCGCGCTGCGGGGCGGTATGCGCGGCGTAGCGTTTTCGGCGCTGCTCGGCCTTTCGGATTTCCGCAAGGATGCCCTGGCCAGCGCGCTGCATGTGTACTACTTACAGCGGAAATATCCTTACGCGGAAATGTCGCTGTCCTGTCCACGCCTTCGCCCGATCATCAACAACGACAAGATCAATCCCCTGGACGTCCATGAAAAGCAGCTTTGCCAGATTCTTTGCGCTTACCGGATTTTCCTGCCCTTTGTCGGCATTACCGTTTCTTCCCGCGAGAGCGCCGCGTTCCGCAACGGGATTGTGAAGATTGCCGCGACAAAAGTTTCCGCCGGCGTGTCGACGGGCATCGGCGATCATGAGAGCAAATACAGCGGAAAGGAGTCGGACGGGATGCAGGGCGACGAGCAATTTGAAATCGACGACAGCCGCAGCCTTGAAAGCATGTACCGCGATATCGCCGAAGAAGGTTTGCAGCCCGTTTTGAATGATTACCTGTATGTCTGATATTCTCTGCGTGACCAATCGGAAGCTCTGCGCGGAAGACTTCCGGACCCGCATCGAGAAAATCGCCCGCGCGAAGCCCGCGGGGATTATCCTGCGGGAGAAAGATCTGTCCGAGACCGAATACAGAACGCTGGCGGCAGACGTGCTGTCTATCTGCAGGCGATATGACGTACCGTGCATCCTGCACAGCTTTGTCCGTGTGGCGATCGCCTTGGAGGCGCCGGCCATTCATCTGCCGCTGCCGCTGCTTTCGCAGCTCGGGGAGGACGACAAGGCGCGCTTTTCCGTCATCGGCGCTTCTTGCCATTCGGTCGAAGAGGCGCAGGCGGCCGCGCGCATGGGCTGCACCTATGTGACTGCCGGCCACGTGTTTGAAACCGGATGCAAAGCCGGTCTGCCGGGGCGGGGGCTGGATTTCCTGAAGGCGGTATGCGGGAGCGTCTGTGTTCCCGTATATGCCATCGGCGGCATCCGGGCCGAAAAGATCGCCGCGGTCCGGCAGTGCGGAGCAGAAGGCGCCTGCGTGATGAGCGGCGCCATGACGTGTGACGATGTCCAGGAATATTTGGGAGCGTTTGTATGAAATTTAGCAAAGACATGCTGCTGCTTTATGCGGTCACCGACCGCAGCTGGGCGGGCGGACAAACTTTCTATGCGCAGCTGGAGGCCGCGCTGCGGGGCGGCGCGACTCTCGTCCAGCTTCGCGAAAAAACGCTGGCAGAGGACGCGTACCTGGCGGAAGCGGTGCAGGTAAGGGCGCTTTGCCATCGATACGATGTACCTCTGATCGTCAATGACAATGTGGACGTGGCGCTCAAAAGCGGCGCGGACGGCGTGCATGTCGGTATGGAGGATACGCCCGTTTCCGAGATCCGCAGGCGAGCGCCAAGGGAATTCATCATCGGCGCGACCGCAAAAACGGTAGCGCAAGCGCGCGCCGCGGAAAAAGCGGGGGCGGATTATATTGGCGTTGGCGCCGTTTTCCCATCTCCGACGAAGAAAAATGCGATTCGCATCACCACGCAGCAGCTCAAAGAAATCTGTTGCTCGGTTTCCATCCCCGCCGTTGCGATCGGGGGGATCTGCCTTGAAAATATGATGGAGATAGAAGGCGGCGGTATGGCGGGGATTGCCGTTGTATCTGCGATCTTTGCCGCCGACGATATACAGCAGGCGACTGCCCAGCTCAAAGAAAAGGCAAAAGCGGTGGTGCGGCAGGATCGAGGGGGAATCCTTTGACCCGGCCGGGGCGCGGTGGAGATCGGAGGCACGCCGATTCGCGCAATCCAGTATTGGCGGGGGATTAAGTTGGAAAGTGATTGCAATGGGAGGGGCTTTGGGAGTAAGATAAAGCCATAGCAACCAAGCGGCAGACCGGGGGCACCACTCTCTGTCGCTCTATAAAAGTAATGCGATACCATCAGAAAGGAGCAAAATGATGAGAACAGCATTATCCATCGCGGGCAGTGACTCCTGCGGAGGCGCCGGCATTCAGGCGGACATCAAAACCATGACGATGCATGGCGTCTATGCCATGAGCGCGATCACAGCCCTCACGGCGCAAAACACGACCGGCGTTCGGGGCGTGCAGGAGTCCTCTCCGGCCTTCTTAAAAGCGCAGATCGACGCTGTTTTTGAGGACATTTTCCCCGATGCAGTCAAGATCGGCATGGTTCCTTCGGCAGCGCTGATCCGGGTGATCGCCGACCGGCTCCGGTTCTATGCGGCGAGCAATATTGTGGTCGATCCCGTTATGGTGTCCACCAGCGGCGCAAAGCTGATGGAAACCGATGCGGTATCCACGCTGACGCGGGAACTGTTGCCCTTGGCGACCCTCGTTACACCCAATATTCCCGAAGCGGAGGTTCTATCTGGCATCCCTGTCTGCGACAAAGAAGAGATGCAAACAGCGGCCAGACGGATTGGCGATGCCTATGGCTGCGCTGTGCTGGTCAAAGGCGGGCACAGCGTCAGCGACGCCAGCGATTTTCTGTATGCAAACGGGGAATGCCGCTGGCTGGAAGGGCGGCGCATTGCCAATCCCAACACACACGGTACGGGCTGCACGCTGTCTTCCGCCATCGCCGCCAACCTTGCCAAGGGGTTTGACCTTGCTGAATCCGTAAAAAGAGCCAAGGATTATCTATCCGGCGCGCTGGCCGCGATGCTGGATCTGGGGAAGGGTTCAGGACCGATGCAACATAACTTTGATCTGAACAGCCGCTTTGCCGATGAGGCGTAATACGATCGGATGAGAAAGGAGATCGACAGGATGAGAAATTATACAACGCAAATGGACGCTGCAAGAAGAGGCATCATCACGCCGGAAATGAAGGCCGTTGCCGCCAAGGAGTACCGTTCGGAAGAAGAAATACGGGATCTTGTTTCCAGGGGCCAGGTTGTGATCTGCGCCAACAAGCTGCACACCTGCATCGAGCCCAACGGCGTAGGCTCCATGCTTCGCACCAAGATCAATGTTAACCTCGGCGTATCCCGTGACTGCAAGGATTACGACGTCGAAATGCAGAAGGTCATGGCGGCGGTGCATATGGGCGCGGAGGCGATCATGGATCTTTCCTCCCACGGCGATACCCGGCCCTTCCGCCGCAAGCTCACAAGCGAATGCCCCGCCATGATCGGGACCGTCCCGGTTTACGACAGCGTTATCCATTATCAGAGGGATCTGGCCACCCTGACGGCCAAGGACTTTATCGATGTCGTCCGGCTTCATGCGCAGGACGGCGTGGACTTTGTCACCCTGCATTGCGGCATCACGCGCAAGACCATTGAGCAGATCCGGAAACATAAGCGGAAAATGAATATCGTGTCTCGCGGCGGCTCGCTCGTTTTTGCCTGGATGTGCATGACTGGCGAGGAAAACCCCTTTTACGAATATTTCGACGAGATTCTGGACATTTGCCGCGAATATGACGTCACCATTTCCCTCGGAGACGCCTGCCGGCCCGGCTGCCTGGCCGATGGCAGCGATGTCTGCCAGATCGAAGAGCTCGTCCGCCTCGGCGAGCTGACCAAGCGCGCCTGGGAGAAAGATGTGCAGGTTATGGTGGAGGGGCCCGGCCACATGCCGATGGATCAGATCGAGGCGAATATGAAGTTGCAGCAGACCATTTGCATGGGGGCGCCCTTCTATGTCCTCGGGCCGATCGTGACGGATATTGCGCCCGGCTATGATCATATCACATCGGCGATCGGCGGCGCGATCGCGGCGGCCGCGGGCGCGGCGTTCCTCTGCTATGTGACGCCCGCGGAGCATCTGGCGCTTCCCAATGTGGAGGATGTCAAGCAGGGCATCATCGCTTCCAGGATTGCGGCCCACGCGGCGGATATCGCCAAAAAGGTTCCCCATGCGAGGGATCTCGACGATGCGATGGCCGACGCCCGCAGAACCTTCGACTGGGAAAAGCAATGGGCGTGTTCCCTGGATCCGGAAACGGCCAAACGTATCCGCGAGGACAGGGCGCCGGAGCATGAGGACAGCTGCTCGATGTGCGGCAAGTTCTGCGCGGTGAGAAGCATGAATAAAGCGCTCAGCGGTGAATATATCGATATTTTGTAATAGACGCGGGAAAGAGACAGGCGGTATCCCCGGCGCGGCAAACGTCCGGGAAGCGGGCGCAGCGCCGCGAGCCCTCTGCAAGAAAACGCCGCAGCCGTCGCACTTTACCATACGGGACTGCGGCGCTTTTTGCACCGAGGGCGGGAAACCTGGCGATCGCGACGCGACGAAACGCCCCAGCAGGCGCGGGCAGATCGCACAGGTCCTGCAAATGACACAGGATCCCCGGGCCGCGGCAGGGAAGCCGGACCCGCGGACTTCAGCGCAGCCAGACCTCGAACACCAGATAGCACAAGCCGAACACAACTGGCTGATGCAGCAGGTAGATCAGCAGCGTATGCCGGCCGACGAAATCAAACACCGGCAGCCGCGCCGTATACACCCAGCGCGGGAACCGTCCGGCGCGCAGGTATTTGCCGGCCCAGGCGCCGAAAAAGAACAGCAGCGTCCAGGGCAGCAGCGGGAAATAATCCGCCGAAAAGAAACTCGGATGGGCAAAGCCCAGCCAGTACAGCCCCTGCACATCCCAGCTGCGTTCAGACAGGACGTAAAACACACCAAAGCCGATGAGCAGCAGGCAGGGGACCACGACGCCCATCACGCGGTTGGCGGTCAGCCGGTCGAACAGCCCGCCCAGCAGACCCCACAGCAGCATCGAGCAGCCGAGCATGTGCAGGATGCCAAAGCGGATCTGCACGCCGGAGAACAAAACAGGATCCATCGCGGGCAGCACGACGCAGGTCACGAACGTCAGCAGACAGCCGAACAGGAGCACCCGCGCGCCGCGCCGCAGATTGCTGCGCGAATAGCGGCAGGCCATGCCGGAGATGAGCACAAACAGGCACTGAAAGGCCGGCTGCAGGATATCGTTGAGCAGAAACGACCCGGAAAAGTCCCGGCACCAGTGCAGCAGGGTCAGCATCCAGTCCGGCACATTCGTGCGGTAAAAGACCTCCGTCAGATCAAACAGCAGGTGCTGCAGCACCATAGCGACGATGGCGACGCCGCGCAGCCCATCGAGCAGATGCACGCGGGGCGGGCGGGGCTGCGCCGCCTCCTGCGGCGCGGAAGAAATTTCGATCGTATTGTCCAAAGGGCGCCTCCGTTCCTTGAAAATGATGCCGCCGGGCCGCGCGGCGGGAAAAGCAGGAAACCAGACGGCCAGGCAGGCACAGCGGCGGACACGGCAGCCGGAGAAATCTCCTCAGACGCAGCCTGGCCGGCGCAGCAGCGCCGCATGACCGTTCAGGCCCGCAGGACTCCACCGTGGTCCGATGTCGGCGCGCTGTTGTCGCGCGGCAGTCGCCGGCTTGGCAGGGTTCCAGCCCGCGCCGTTTCACCGTTCCGGTTGTGTGGAAAAACGCGCCGTGGTCATCGGTGCATGCGTAGCCAGGCGATATATCTGCCGCCTGATGTCCAGCACAACAAGCCTGCCGCAGGGTAGCTCGAGACACGGCTGCCGGGCGGGCAGCTTTGGCATGGGCGCGCCGCCCCGACCAGCCGCGGCCCTGCCGCCCGCCTCAAGAAGGCATACTGCCAGGTTCGCGCAAATTACAAACCCATTCTTTCATAACCGCCCGGCTCTTTTGCGACCGGCGACCGTATCCGCCGCCTTGCCGCCCGATCCGCTCCGGCTGGCCGCGGGCGGCGGCAGCCGGGGGAATCCCGCCGGTGCAGCCTGGCCGGCGCAGCGGCGCCGAACACGCAGCTTCCCGTTCGGCACGGATTTTCCGCCGCGCACGCAGGCCACCGGATTCCTGCCGCCCACGGGGCGCTTTCCCTCCCGCGCAGCGCGCCGCTCGAATCCGGCAACATCGGCCAGCGGGCGGCATATATTGCTGTAACCGCCGGCGCGTCAGCGAAAACGCGGGCGCGCGCGGTCGGCTTCGTCAAGATGGGACGCGTCCCCCGTATACACCACACGGCGCAGCGCGCCGCCGTCATATTCCAGCAGGCTGACCGAAGTATTGGGGCTCCAGCCCACCTCCTGTCCGCACAGCTGCGTCAACAGCGTGCGCAGCGCACAGCCATGGGAAACCGCTGCCACTGTCTCGCCCGGGTGGTGCGCGGCGATCTCGCTGACGACGGCCTGCATGCGCGCCGCCACCTCCGCGAGGCTCTCTCCGCCGCCCGGCCGGCAGGCAAGGTCGCCCGCCTCGAACGAGTCATAGGCTTCCGGGTCGCGCGCGGCGATTTCCCAGAAATGCATCCCTTCCCAGTCGCCGGCGTGGATCTCCCGCAGCCGGGGCGTCGTGATGATGGGCAGCGCGGGATGGAAGCGCCCCACCGCCTGCGCCGTGCGCACGGCGCGCGTCAGGTCGCTGGAATAAATAGCCGCCAGCGGCACCTCGCGGAACCGCTCCGCCAGCCGCTCGAGCTGCGCAAGCCCGTGCGGGGTCAGCTGCCCGTCGGTGTGCCCGTGGAACGCGCGCTGCAGATTGCCCTCCGCTTGCGCGTGGCGAACGAGGTAAATTGTCGTCATGGAAACGCCCGCTTTCCTGTTTTGCTCGGCGGCGGGTCTCCCGCCCGCCAGCCTCTTTCTGCTTCAAATTATACAATGTGCCGCCGCGTTTGGCAAGTCGGCGGGGCCGCTCTTGGTCAATTTGCTGCATTTTGGACTTGCGAAATTGTATAATACAACAAAATCGCAGCGTTGTGCAGCAAAATCATCAAAGAATAATTGACTTTTTTTATAATATTTGTTCTAATAGTATATGGATTTCATGCGGATCGGATTTTCGCGTAATAAAGGAGGTTTTTGCATTGCGGACTCGGTTCAAACGGTTGAGCGCGCTCGCCGCGGCGGCCGCCATGGTGGCGACGGCCGCGCTGACGACGGCTTGCCAGCGGCAACAGGAAGTGGACATCATGCAGCCGATCACCTTCCCGCTCGAGGAGCAGGTGACCCTGTCGTGGTGGTTCCCGTGGGACAATACCTACACGCCGGAATATTCTACGGTAGGGGACCATCCCTTCATGCAGGAGTTGCAGGCACGCACAAACGTGCAGTTCGAATTCATCCATCCCACCTCGGCGGATTTCGGGCAGCAAAAGACAGAATATATGAACCAGCTGGCCGCCGGCAACATCCCCGACATGGTCACGCACGGCATTTATTTCCCCGACCACAGCGGCAGCACCATCGACGGCGCGATTGACGACGGTATTTATATTCGTCTCAATGAACTGGTTGACGTGCATATGCCGAATTTCAAGACCATCCTCAATTCCAATTCCATTATTTCCCGGCAGGTTTATACCGAGCAGGGCAATTTGATTTACATCCCGAAGATCCTGCTGTTCGACGTCAACGACAGCCTTCAAGGATCGGGCGGCCTCGTCATCCGCAAAGATATGCTCGACGAGCTGCAGCTCGATGTGCCGGAGACAGTCGCCGACTGGTATAACGTGCTGACGCGGCTGAAGATTTCCGGCAGCGTGCCCTACCCGCTGGAATTCGGCGATATGCGTTTCGGCCCCTGGACGGGGCTGGCCTTCTTCACGGGCTACGGCACCTATAACAGCTATTACCTCGGCGACGACGGCAAGATCCGCTTTGGTCTGCTGGACGATGCAATGCGTGATTACGTCCAGGAAATGGCCAAATGGAACGCCGAGGGTCTGCTCGCGCTGGAGTATTTCGACGAGACGGTGCGCGCCAGCGACGACGTGGCTGCCTGGGTGGGCGGTCCCGACGAGCTGGAGAGCCTGCCGCTCATCGCGCAAAACCCGAATTATGAGCTCATCGGGGTGAAATACCCCACGTTGGAGGCGGGCAAGGACATCGAGTTTCTCAGCACCTCCTATCCTCTGGGCTCGGATGTGTGGCGTAATCTGCTCATCTCCGCGGATTGCCAGCGGCCGGACGTCGCGCTGGCCGTGATTGACCAGTTCTATACGGAAGAATCCTTCTACCGCACCTCTTACGGCGTGGAGGGCGAGGATTACACGATCGATGCGGACGGCAACGTGCAGTTCACCGACAAGATCAAGAACGATCCCGACGGCATGCGTTTCGCCATCGCCCACACTGCGTTCCTCGATTCGTTCTGGTATGACTCGGAAGTGTTCCTCAAGTACACCTATTCCGAAAAGACGCAGGAATCCATCGAGCAGTGGGCGCGCGGCACGCGCGATCGTGTGGTGCCGTTCGGCAAGCTCACCGACGAGGAATCGGAGGCCATCGCGCAGCTGGGCGACCGCTACGGCACGCAGGTCGGCGGGCTCAACGGCTTCGTCCGCGGCGACCGGCCGATGACCGAATGGGATGCCTGGAAGCGTGATATGGCCGACGCGGGCGTGATGGATGAGCTCGCGATTTATCAGCAGGCCTACGACCGGTATCTCGAGTCCATGTGACCGTGTGACGCCGGCGGCTGGCTTTCAAGCTTACGCAGGCGGCCCGGCGGGGGAATTCCCCGCCGGGCCGTTTTTCTTGCCCCGCTTGCAGCCTGGACAAAAAAGCCTTTCGCCCCCAAGCGGGCGAAAGGCTTTCCCAACGCGGGCCGGCCGCGCAGCAGCATGAAAGGAGACGGCTTCGCCCGCCGGCCCGCGCGCATCCGGCCGGCGCAAACGCAGGCAACCAAAACGACAGAGCACGAAATACCGCCCCGCGCGCGTCCGGGCCGCGCTGATATTTTGGGGCCAAGGCAGTCCAGTATGGATGCCGCCCCGCGCTGCGCGGTCACTGCACGCCGCGGTAATACAGCCCGCGCGTATACGACGCAGGCGGGGTGGCATAGAATCCCCGTCGGCGGCTGCCCCAGCCTCCTGGCGAATCGCGCGCAGAGGCCCTTCCTGAAAAGGCGGGCCGCCAGCGCCATCGCCCTAACGCGCATCCGGAATGGGCCGGCGGCGCGGCGATTCCGGCATGGCAGACACAGCGTGCGCCGGGCAAGCAGAGAAGAAGGGCCTTTCCCCCGCAAAGGGGAAAGACCCTTCTTCCGCGTGGTCCCCGCTTCAGCGGAAACGCAGCGCGAACCGGTTGACCGCCGCGCCCGCGCCGGCCAGCAGCAGGCCGAGCGCCAGCAGCGGCAGGTACGTCTCCAGCAGCAGCGGCAGCGTGAGGGGCGACGTGCGGATATACTGCAAGAACAGGCCGCCCGCATCCTGCGCCAGCAGGGCCAGCAGCGTATACGCCAGCGCGGCGAGCAGCGTGAGGATGATCGAGCCGGTCAAAAACGCCAGCAGGTAGACCAGCCCGAAATAGAACACGCTCACGCACAGCAGCCGGAAAAATTCCAGCTGCATCCCCGGCAGAACCGCCCCGCCAAGGCACAGCAGCAGCGCCGCGTTGAGCTGATACAGCACGAACAGCGCCAGCATATCCGGCAGCTTCCCCCTGCTGCGGCTGACGAACAGCAGCTCGTTGCCGTCGGCTTCGACATATTCGCGCAGTGTGAACAGCACCCACCATATGGAGAAAAACGGCACCAGATACTGCACAAACTCCAAAACATGAAAATACAGCGCCGAACCCAGCCCTTCCTGCCGATAGAACAGATAGCTGACAAACGGCAGCAGCACATTGAGCACCAGCGGCGGCGCCAGCGCCAGCGCGCGCAGGTTCTTCAGATGCAGCCACATCCGCCGCATGAGCAGCCTCACAGACCCCTGAGCGCGCATATGTACCCGTCCTCCAGCGTCGCCTCCGCCGCAGGGAAGGCCTGCGGCTGCCCGGACAGCACCTTGAGCATGATCCGGCCGTCGGCTTCAAACTGATCCTGCACGACATAGTCCCCCTGCAGCCCGGCGGCGTCGGTCTGCGGCACAAGATAGGTTTTCCCCGCCGCCCGCCGGCGAAGGGCCTCGCTGGGGCCGGACGTCACGATGCGGCCGGCGTCGAGCACGACGACTGTGTCGCAGCTGGCCTCCACGTCGCTGACGATATGGGTGGAGATGAGAACCGTGCGGCCGGGCCGCACCTCGGCGATCACCCGCTTGAAGCGCAGGCGCTCCTCGGGGTCAAGCCCCGCCGTCGGTTCGTCGAAAATGAGGATCTCCGGGTCGCCCAGCAGCGCCTGCGCAATGCCCAGCCGGCGGACCATCCCGCCGGACAGCGTGCGCACCTTGCTGTGCAGATGCTCGGAGAGATTGACCTGCGCCACACAGCGCTCAATATTTTCCCGCACGCCCGGCCCGCGCATTCCCTTGAGGTTGGCGAGCATCTCCAGCATTTCATACACGCGCAGCTCCCGGAACAGGCCGAATTTCTGCGGCAGATAGCCGATATGGCGCAGATAATCGCGGTCATCCTGCACCGAAACGCCATTCAGCTGGACAGCGCCCGCCGGCACCGGGTAAAGCCGGGTCAGGCAGCGCATGAGCGTGGTTTTCCCCGCGCCGTTGGGGCCGAGCAGGCCGTAGACGCCTTCGTCAAAGCGGATGGACAGGTCGCGGAGAACGGTCTTTCTCCCAAAGCGTTTGTTGAGTCCCTGCACTGTCAGCAAAATATCCCTTCTTTCTCTTTGGTCAACAGAGGCCTTCGAGGAATTCCCGCGAATCGCGCCGGTCTGCGGCATCGGCAAGATAGGCGTCCACCCGCGCGAGCGCTTCTTCCTCGCCCAGCGTTTCCACCGCGGCCTGCAGCAGCATGGCCATGCCGGTTTCGCCCGTGCTTTGGTAGGCCGTTTGTTCCGCCGCCAGCCGGTTTTCAAAATTCTCCGGGTCGTCCCGATACGTTTTCAGCAGGTTGAACGCCTCCTGCTTCTGCGGCGCGATGAAGCTGCGCTCATAATACGACGCCAGCCCGCGCAGCTGCATGCATACCAGCGTCCCGTCAGAATACAGATGGCACCGCGCGTGCAGCTCCATCTGGGCGCCGGGCAGGATCATGACTTTCCGGATTTCCCGGCCGTCGGTCTTCGACGCGAGGAATCCATTGAGGTCGGCCGCCAGCTGCTCCGGGCGGAACTGCTCGGTGTCCAGATAAGGGTAAACGACCTGCACGCCGTTCACCGTCTCCTCGGTCAGGAACCCGGCGAGCAGCGTCACGCCGTCCGTCCGGCCCGCGAAGGTGTTGCGGCCCGTCTGCGGCAGGTCGCAGAAAACCGTTTTGCCGTACTGCACCCGCAGCGTGACGTCGACCGGCTGCTCCGTCAGCAGCTTGTAAAAGCTCTGGTTCTCCACGTCGTACAGCGCATGGTAGCCGCTGTGCGGATAATACGCGAAATGCCCCGGCAGGTTGATCCCCTGCGCATGCGCGTAATACGTCGGGTTGTCGCCCGCATAGGTGAAGGTCAGGCTGTCCACGCGGCCCGCGGCGCCGTTCTCTACGGCGAGCGTGTCGCCCTGCTGCGTGAAGCGCAGCGGCGTGCCGTCCTGGTCCGTGACCTGCGAAACCTGATACCCGTGGTAGAGCGTGAATTTATAGCAGGGCAGGGCCGGCTGATCCACCTGCGCCGTCACGCGGGCCGACAGCTGCAGCCCGACCGTCAGGTCCATGTCATAGCCCGTGACGGAAAAGCCGCCGTCCTCCTCCTTCTGCTCGGCAAACTGGTAATAATCCAGATCCCACACATACCCGCTGCGCGCGCTGCGGTCGCTCGCCGTCCTGGCCATCGGCAACAGATACACCGCCAGACTGCCCACGCACAGCACGGCGCAGGCCAGCGCCGCGGCGCGCCGCGCCCGCCGGCGGTCGCACAGCGTTTTCCACAGCACCGGGACGGCGAACAGCGCCAGCCAGAACACCGTCGCGCTGATGCGGTCGGGCAGCAGCGAATAGCCGACGCTGTGCTGCGGCAGGCTCTCCAGCCCCCGCGGGAACAGGCAGAGGAATTCATACACGGGGAACACGTCGATCCACAGCGCATAGTAGAGCGCCTGCGCCACATAAAGCGCCAGCGGGGAACCCAGCAGGATGAACAGCACCAGCACCAGACAGGCGGCGAACCGGTTGAGCGTCAGCGCCGCCGCCATACCCAACAGGATGCCGGCCAGAGAGACGAGGAAAATGTACAAAAGCACACAACCCAAAATATGCAGCACCGCCTCCGCGCGCCCAATTTGCAGCGCGAAGCAGGCATACGCATTATAGCCCGCCGCGACAAGCGTGAAAAGCAGATCCAGCGCGAGCAGCAGCAGGAACTGGCTGCCGTAAAGCCGGGGCAGGCCGTGCCGGGTCACCCGCGCGCACTCGAGCAGCGCGTCATGCCGCGGCTTATCGGCAAAATAATAGGAAACGAACGTGAAAAAGACGAAGCACAGCATCGACAGCGGCAGCGTCGCCCGCAGCATCGCGAGATCGCCAAGCAGCCGATCCCCCGGCAGGGTCCTCGCCTCGTCAAACAGGACGTAATGAAAGTAAAGAAAAAACAGGCCGGTAAAGGCCGGCAGGACCCAGTCCTTGCAAAACAGCCGGATCGTCAGCGACATCTGCCTGCGCATTGGCCCCTCCCCTTTCTGTATGCGGCGGCCTCCCTCGGCGAAAGGGAAGCCGCCGCTGTCTCTTATGGGTCCGAACAGATGCAGTTTTCACGCGGACACGGCGCGCCATACGCCGGAGCACCCGTTGTGACCAGCCGGCGATCCGGCCGTCCGCCCATACCCGCACTTATAGAAAAAAACGCACTAAACATGCATTGCTATTGTACTATACCAAATCCTGCCTGTCAATATTTGTATTCTATTTCTGGTCAAAAAACCAGCATTAAAAAGTAACATCCTTGCTCAAGCGCCTGAAGATATGATATTTTTTTGAATGTAATTCCCAATTTCAGCTTCAAAAGCAGCATATTCCGCAAAAGGTTATTTGTAGAACCAAAATCCTCCGCCAGGATAGCGGGGCACGCAATTCTGCTCCCATATTTTCCAGCGCTTTTTAGCCCCCGGCAGAGCCGCGGGCAGGATCCTGCTCCAAGCGACAAAAAAGCCTTTCGCCCCCAAGCGGGCAAAAGGCTTTCCCAACGCGGGCCGGCCGCGCAGCAGCATGAAAAGGAGACGGCTTCACCCGCCGGCCCGCGCGCATCCGGCCGGCGCAAACGCAGGTAACCAAAACGACAGAGCACAAAATGCCGCCCCGCGCGCGTCCGGGCCGCGCTGATATTTTGGGTCCAAGGCAGTCCAGTATGGATGCCGCCCGCCCCGCGCTGCGCGGTCACTGCACGCCGCGGTAATACAGCCCGCGCGTATACGACGCGGGCGGGGTGGCGCCCGTCTCATACTGCGCGATGACGCGCGCCGCCTCCTGCGCGCTTTCTGTCGTGAAATACAACCGGCCGAAGCGCAGCCCCGCCGCGGCGAACGCCTCCAGCCGGTCGGCGAGGAACAGCGCGCGGCAGTTGAGCAGCTCGGCATAGCCGTGATGGCAGACAAGCGGGAAACGCTCTCCGCGCCGGTCGGTGAGGGCCTTCGGCCCGTCGCCCGCCCGGCAGCCGGCGCAGCCCGCCTCGCCGGAGAAGGGGCAATTGCGCAGCAGCATCGCGGGCAGCCGGCCATAGACGATGGCCCCGCATTCGCCCTCGACGCAGTCGGCCAGCTGCGGCAGCGTCAGCTCAAACGACAGCAGCGCGCGCTCCAGTCCCATCGCGCGGTAAGCCCGCAGCGCGGCGAGGTTGACCAGATTGAGGCCGTAATCGCCGTCCGGCGCCAGTCCTGCGGCGCGCACGGCCTCAATCTGGCCGAGATTGCCGCAGACGGCGCGGGTCACGCCCAGCCCCGCGACGGCTTCCAGCGCCCGCGCCTGGCGCGCCGCGTCGGCCTCCCCGAGGCACAGCGGCGGCAGCTCGGCGGCGAGCGTGACCCCCTGCGCCGCGAGCGCGCGCGTCTTTTCCGCCTCGCGGGCCAGCGCCTCGAGCGGAAGGAGCACCCGCGCGCCGGCTGGCAATGCATCCGGGACGCCGCGCCAGTCGGCGAAGCGATATTCCAGCGCAAGCGGCGCGGCTGCGCGTCCCTTTTCCGGCTTCGGGAGCGCAGCGTCCCGCCAGGGCCGGGACTGCGGCTGCGCCCGCCGGGCCTGCAAGGCTTCGAGCGCTTCCCGCCGCAGGGCGTTGAGCGCAGACAAACGCAGGGCGAGCCCGTCGTCCAGCGCGACCTGCATTTCCCGGGCAAAGAAGGGCGTGCCGCCCGTTTTCGCCAACGCCTCCCGCACGCGGCCGGGCTCGGTCGCCCGCTCGCGCGCCGGCTCCGGCGCTTCGCCCTCCGCCCGCGCGGCAAAGCCCGTCTCCCCATCCGTCGCCGTGAGGGCGACCGGCTCCCCCCGCCGCGCCGTCAGGGAGAAATCCACCGGAATGCGCGGCAGCTCGCCGCGCAGGTAGGTATTGACCTTGCCGAACGCCGCCTTCGCGCCGGCCGCGTCCTCCTCCCGGCGCACGCCGAACATCGTGCCGCCGCGCCGTCCCTCGAAATAGCCGTCGGTGAACCCCTGCCGGGAGAACACCGCGCGCAGCAGGGCCTGCTCCTCCTCGGTGATCTCCTCCCCGCGCAGCGCCTTGCGGCACAGCAACGTCGCCGCCGCGACATATTCCGGGCGTTTCATGCGTCCCTCGATCTTGCAGCTCGCGACGCCCAGCGCCGCCAGCTCCGGCAGCCGGCGCACGAGGGAGAGGTCCTTGAGGCTGAGCGCATGCTCGCGGCCGCCGGCGGAAAACGGCAGGCGGCAGGCCTGCGCGCACAGGCCGCGGTTGCCGCTGCGCCCGCCGATGAGGGCGCTGAGATAGCACCGGCCGCTGACCGACATGCACAGCGCGCCGTGCACGAACACCTCCAGCTCCATCTCCGGCACGGCGGCGTGGATCTCCGCGATCTCCGCCCGGCTGAGCTCCCGCGCCAGCACCACGCGGCGCATCCCCAGCGCGGCGGCCGCCCGCGCGCCCGCCGCGTTATGCACCGCCATCTGGGTGGATGCGTGCAGCGGCAGCGACGGCGCGCGCTCGCGCACGCAGGCCGCGAGCCCCAGATCCTGCACGATCAGCCCGTCCACGCCGCACTCGGCGCACAGGCGCGCCAGGCGCAGCGCCTCCGGCAGCTCGCGCTGCCGCACGAGGGTATTGAGCGTAACAAAAAGCCGGACGCCCCTGCCATGGCAAAACGCCACCGTGTCCGGCAAATTCTGCGATGTGAAATTCTCCGCGCTGCGGCGCGCGTTGAAGCCCTCCAGGCCGAGATAGACCGCGTCTGCCCCCGCGCGCACCGCCGCCTGCAGCGAAGCGGGCCCGCCGGCCGGCGCGAGGATCTCCGGCCGCGCCGCCGTCATTCGGAAACTTCGCCCAGGCGCGCGAGCTTGACCTTGAGCACCTGGATCTGCTGATTGAGGCGGTTGATCTCCCGCCGCGCCTCGTCGACCTCCATGCGGGCGCGCCCCGCTTCCTCGACATAGCCCTTGATCTGCGCGCGCAGGTTGTCCGCGCCGCTCTCCGCCTTCTTGCTGCGGTCGCAGAATTCCAGCGCCGCGAACACCGCCGCGACGGTCGTGGAAATCTGCTCGTTGGACTGCATCATTTTGGTGATGTACGCGTCGACCTCCTCGCCGATGCTGAGGATATAGGACGTCTCCTCGTCCGCGGACACGGCGTATTCCGCGCCGCCGATCACCATCGTCACGCGATTTTTCTCCTGCATGCTGCGCATCCTCCTTGCTGCTATCATCAGCCCGCCGGGGCCATCCCCACGGGCGTTGTTTCTGTCTTTTATTATATACTGTTTTCCGGGGAAAGAAAAGAGGTATTTTTATCTTTTTCGACAGAATCGGGCGCCGGGCGGCGGCGTTATTTCCCCCTCCGGGCGGCCGGCGCGCAGCCTTGGGCAAAGGGCCGCTGCGCCCCGGCGGGCGCATCTCCGCGCCGCCGGGGCGGGCCGGCGGAACCGCATCCGGCGGCAAGCGGGCCGCAATCCCACGCGGGCGCGGGCAGGGGGAGCAGGCCCGGTCCGGGGAACGCACGGAAATCGCGCAAGCCCAAGCGGGCGGGCGCGCCTGGTGCTTTCCCCGCCCGGATGGAGGGAGGCGCAATCCCACACAGGCGGGGCAGGCCGCCGCTCCTCAAAGGCAAGTTTGCCCTCAACCGGCGCAATCCCGTACGGGCGGGGTGGGCTGCCGGGCGGCGCGCGAATACCGCCCGGCCCGCAGGGAAGAGCATGCCTTGTCCCGATCCACCCTTGCGGCCCTTGCGCGTGGTGGGCGCGCCCTGCATAGCCGCAAGGGAACGCGCCCGGACACAGAAGGCGCGGGAAAAACCGCAGCGCCCCCTGTTCGGCGCGGGCCGGGTGTGGTATAATACCCCCAAAGCCCGCCGCGCAGCCGGCGGGAAGAAAGGACCGGTTGCCATGCAGTTCACCCTTGTTCCCTGGCGGGAGGAATTCATCGACGACATCGCGCACTTTGCCGACAACCCGCGCATCGCGCAGAACCTGCGGGACGTGTTCCCCTATCCCTATACCCGCGCCGACGCCGAAGGCTATATCCGCGAGTGCATCGCGCACGGCGACGAAGGGCAGCTGTGCCGCGCCATCGTCATCGACGGGCGCGCGGCGGGCAGCGTGGGCCTGTTCCGGCAGACGGACGTCGCGCGCTGCAGCGCCGAGCTGGGATACTGGCTGGCGGAGGATTATTGGGGCCGGGGCGTGATGACCCAAGCGGTGCGGCAGATCACAGCCGCGGGATTTGCGCAGCTGGGGGTCGTTCGCGTGTTCGCGACGCCCTTCGCCACCAACCGCGGCTCGCAGCGCGTGCTGGAGAAAGCGGGCTTCCGTCTCGAGGGCGTGCTGGAAAAAAGCGTCTATAAAAACGGTCGGCTGCTGGACAGCTGCCTTTATGCCCGCATTGCGCCGGGCGCGCAGGAGATGCCGGAACGCGGGCGTGGATAGAGCGTCCGGCGGGAAGCGGGCCGCAATCCCACGCGGGCGCGGGCAGGGGAGAAGCCGGCCTCGGCCCCTCGCTCCGGCGGCGGGCATGCGGCAGCCGGGCGGAACGCGGGATACCAAAGAGGGACGCCGTCTTCCTCCGGGCGTGCGCAATAGGATGCACGTGCCGGGCCAGCGCAGCGTGGCCAGGCCCACGCGGGCGTGGGCTAACGCTGCACGGCGCTCCATCCCCGGCAACACGTGGGGGTATTCCCCGGCAGCGCGGGCAAAACATCTTCCTCCTGTCTCCTGCATCCCAAAAGTCCGGCCGAGTCCAAACAGCGCGGCCGCCCCGTCCGCCGGTCTCTCGGATGCTCTATCCCCAGCCGCGAGACGGAGCGCTTTTACACGCGCAGAGGCGGCTTAGGAGGCGCGTGCTTTATCCAACTGAGCTGCGCAGACATCTATAAATATTCAGTTTTTGACGGCCACCTGCTGAGCGGAGTTGATTGTTATAACGCCGCAGCGCGAAACGTCTTTACACACTGGGGCCGCTTCCAAATCATTTGTGCAGATGCCGTCTGCACAAACGCACGCCTTCCTGCGCCGGGGCGCTTTGACCACGCTTTTCCACTCACCCCGTTGCGCGCAGAGGCGCTTATACCAGACGGTCGGGTGCGCACCCCGGCAGGGGCGGTTTACCTCTCCTTTCAGAGAGGGAGGCGGGCGGTCGGGCACCTATCCGTGCAAAGAAAGGACGCGCGCCCCAACCGGCGTCCACCGTCTCTTCTCTGGCGCCGCCAAGGCGGAGCAGGCCGCATATGTAGGCGACCGAGCGGCGTTTGGGCACGGTTGCGTTAACGCCAACAGCGCATATGGGGCAGGGGCAGCAGGCAGTTCCGGATATCCACCGGCTGTGCGCCGAGCGCGCATGGATGGGGAAGGGCAGCGCGCGGCGGTCATATTCGCCGGCCAGGTGCCGGGTGCGCATAGGAAGACTTTTGCCGTCAAGGATAGTGGGATCCTTGTTAAGGCCGGGGATTGGGCGCACATGGTTGGGATAGCCTCCCCTTTGCCCGCTCCGGCGGCGGGCATGCGGCAGCCGGGCGGAACGCCGGCGCGGCGACCGAACCCGCTCCCTGGTCTGGCGCGCGGCCAGCAGGAAAGCGGCCCCGGGCAAATTTTTGCCCGGGGCCGCTTGGCTTTTACGATTCAGTTGAGCGTGAAGGTGACGGTTTCGTTGTGAATCACTTTGTCGAGATCGCGCACGACCTTCTCGATGCGCGTGGCCAGGACATAGAACCCGCCTTCGCCGTTGGTCTCCATGAAATACCGCCGCTCGTTGATCGGATAGAATTTCACGACGTCCTCGGCTTTTTCCTTATCGGCGCGATAGGTATAGGTGATGGTGAGGTACGGCTCGGCGCCCTCCGGCTTGTCGGCGTAATCGACGATGCCGGTGGAAATGAGCACCTGATAAAACCGCTGGAAATTGGCGAAGTCCAGCTCGCCGCCCCGGAAGGTCACGCCGGAGGCCGTCGTGCCGTCGGACTGGACATAAAAGCGGTATTCCTCGCCTTCGACATTAATGGTCACGTGATCGATCCACGAAAGCATCGGCTGGAACGGGATATCCAGGCTGATGCTCCGGGGCGTCCAGTCAAGGTAGGTACAGATGTCCTTGGACAGCAGGTAAATCAGCGGCACGCCCTCGCGCATGACATAATACTCGTTGTCCTCCGTCAGCGTACCGAAATACAGCGTAATCTGCTGCGCTTCGTCGTCCTCCTCTTCCTGGTAGGTGAACTCCAGCGTGAACTGCGGATTATCCAGGCCGTACTGCGACAGGTCGGTGGTCTCGTCCGTCAGGGTGACAACGTCGCTGGCCGCGATGGAGCACAGATCCTCCAGCCCGTCAGTCATGTTGCTTTCATTGGCGATCATGTAGAACGGCTTCTGGATGGAGAAAGTGTTGTTGAGCGCCTCGGCGGTGCCTTCCGTAAGATTCTGCTCCAGCAGCAGCTCGCGGTCGTTGGGTTCCTCCGCGCCGGGATGGAGCAGCCGGATGGACTGGAACCCCGCCTGTGTGCCGGTGAAAACGCTGCGGCTGATGAAGGTGGTCTTGCCGGTGATGAAATAGGACCGAATGCCGGTCGTCGCCTTATACACCGTGCCCGACCCGCGCAGCGTGACGTAGAAATACCCGTCGTCGGTCTCGTCGCCCACGTCGATGGTATAGCTCTTGCCGCCCTCGAAATTCACCACGCCCGAGCCGTCCGGCTCGTCGAGGCCGTACTCGCTGAAGTCCTCCACGCCGTCGGCCACCTTCTCATAGCCCTCAAAGCGGGAGAGGCGCTCGACCATGGTGGACACCATCGTGTCATACTGCGTGACCCCCGAAAGCTCCGGCACGGTCCAGCCGTCGCCGCTGGTTTCGACCGTATAGGCGCCGCCGTTTTTCGGCGTGATGGAAGCGCTGACGAAATCTTCCTTGGCCTCCTCATAGATGACGACGACCTGCTTGGCCTCGGAGGAGGTGGCGACGGAGGAGGTTTCCTCCGTCGGCGTCTCCTGGCCCCAGACGGCGCGCACGGCGAAATAGCCGCCGACCGCCACCACGAGGCAGGCCGCCGCGATCACGAGCTTCTGCATGCCGCTGTTCATAAGTGCCTCCTTCTGACGAATACCACGATGCCCACAATCACCACCGCGACCGGCAGAACGATGATGAAGATGACCGCCATCCAGGCGCCCTGCGCCTGCGTGATGTCCAGCGTGGCGGTGGTCATATCCTTGGCCTGCACGAGCAGCTCGTTCGGGTCGCGCTGGGCGAGGTAATTGATCATGGAGATCAGCCCGCTGTCATTGGAGAACGAGGTGCTGGTGAGCAGGGTCGATTCCAAAAACGCCGTCGAGCCGCTGACCAGCACGCTCGAGCGCTGCGACTGATTGTTGATGGTGCGCTCCTTCGTGCCGATGACCATCACGTCGAACGGGCCGGACTCGTCGTCCTCGCTGGTCGTGCCGGCGGCGGATTCCATCAGCTTGGCCGTCGAATAAGTCGAGAGCACCGCGCTGGCCGAGACGCCGTTGCGGATCTCCTCCGCGGCGTAAATCGGGCGCGCCATCGGCGAGGCGAGATTGAGGCTGCTCGAGGACAGCTCCGTGGAGAAAATGTCGGAATTATTATAGCCCACGCGCGGATACAGGATGTTGGAATTATAATAGTTGCCCGCGTCGGTCTCATAGACGATGCCGTCGCCCACCGTGATGCCCCACTCCTCCAGGAACATCTCGAGGTTGGGCAGGTCGGGGGTGTTGGGCGTGAGGAACACCATCAGGCCGCGGCCGAGCTGCTCGCCGTTCTCGAGGAATTCGTCGAGCCTCTTCAGCTCCTCCTGGGTGAAGTCCGTCTTGGGATTGACGATCATGAGCACCGTCACATCCTCGTCGATCTCCTCGTCGGTGCCGAGGTTGATGCCCTGGACGACGGAATAGACATTGCTGCGGATGAGGCTCTTGACCGTCGAGTCGTCCGCTGTCTGCAGGAAGCCTTCGTTATGTCCGGTGACCAGGCCGATGGCCATCTGGTTGCCGGTATTGAGGTAGAGGATGGCCGAGGAAATGACCTGCTCGACCTTGCTGATGTCGTAAGTATATTCGCTGTAGGTCGTCTGGGAGAAGAAATCATTGATGCTCACATGGCGGAAGTTCGTCACCTTCCCCTCCTCGGGCTGCTCTTTGGTCTGGATGATGACGTCGCCCAGCGCAAACTCCTCCAGCTCGTACTGGGAGGTGAAGTTGACGTCGTCGAGAAGGCTCTGGTTGAAGGTCAGCGAAACCTTCCCGTTGCTCTTCTGCTCGAATTCGCGCATGACATAGAGCGCCTGGCGGGCCTGATAGGATTCCTGCACGCCGGAGCTGGCTGTGAAATACACTTCGTCCATCAGCACGATGATCTCGATCTCCTGCGGCATATTCTGCAGGTATTCGACGGTGTTGTTCTCCAAATGGAACAGGTTCTCCTCCGTCAGGTCAATGCGCAGCGGGTATCGATCGACCAGGATGACGGCGATGGCGTTGATGAAGATGACCACCGCGATGAAGATGGCGGTCAGCGCCGTCGCGATGGAGCCGTATTTGAGCGCCTGTTTGTTCAGCTGCGGTTTTTTCATTGGTGTGACCATTCCTTTCGCAGTTACTCCGTGCGGATGCGGCCGGGCGCTCTCAGGCCCAGCGGCGCTTTTCCAGCGCGCGCACCGTCAGGAAGATGAAGACCGTCGCCACGCTGAGGTAATAGATCACGTCGGCGTAGCTGAAGATGCCGACGGAGAAGTCCTGGTACCGCGAAAAGAGGGAAGCCGCCAGGATGATCTGGGACACGATCTCCGGCAGGCCCGACAGCGTGGAAAACGACTGCAGGAGCAGCAGCATCAGCGCCACGCCGAAGGTGACGACAGCGGCGATGATCTGGCTCTCGGTGAGGTTGGAGATGAACATGCCGATGGCGATCATGGCCGCGCCGACGAGGATCATGCCGAAGACGTTGCCGATGATGACCAGCGTGTCCACGCTGGCGAAGCTCGCGAGCGTGAGCGCATAGACGACTGTGATGGAGATGGCCACGAGATAGACCGTCATCGCGGCGAAGAATTTGCCCAACGTGATGGACAGCAGGCCGACCGGCGCGGTCAGCAGCGCCTGATCGGTTTTGTTGCGTTTCTCATCGGCCCAGATCTTCATGGTCAGCAGCGGGATGATGAACACCACGATCTGCTGAAACATGCTGAAAAACGAGCTCATCTCGGCCGAATAGGCCGTGATATTGGTCATGAAGAAGAACACGCCCGACAGAAACAGCACCACCGCGATGAAGGTATACCCCGTCGCGGAATGAAAATACGACTTGAGCTCTTTCCTGTAAACCGCGCCCATTACTGCGCCGCCCCCTTCCGTTTGCCGCCCTTTTGCCGGGCGCCTTTGCCCGCCGGCCCCTTGCCGGCGTCGGGCTGCTCGCCCTCCTTGGCCGTCAGGCGCAGGAAGATGTCCTCCAGGTTGAGCTCGCTGTTGCGCAGGCCCATGAGCGGCCATTGGTTCTCGGCGAGCATGTCGAACATTGCGCGGCGCACGTCGAGCTTCTCGTCGGTCTCGACGAGGAAGTCCACCGTGCCGCGCTCCTTGATCCCCTGCAGCTCGACCTTCTTGACGCCGTCGAGCTCGCGCAGGCGGCGCAGCACCTGGTCGGACGGGCCGGCGACGCGCACGGCCAGGCGGCTGCCGCCCATGAGCTTGGCGGACAGGTCGTCCGGCGTGTCGTCCGCGACGAGGCGGCCCTCATTGATGACGAGGATCCGGTCGCACACCGCCTGCACCTCCGAGAGGATATGCGTGGAGAAGATGACGGTATGCTGCTTGCCGAGGCTCTTGATGAGGTTACGGATCTCGATGATCTGCTTGGGGTCGAGGCCGACCGTCGGCTCGTCTAGGATGAGCACCTCGGGGTTGCCGATGAGCGCCTGCGCCAGGCCGACGCGCTGCTGGTAGCCCTTGGACAGGTGCTTGATGATCCGCCCCGCCACGTCGCTGATCCGCACCAGGTCGCAGATCTCCTGCAAATGCGGCCCGCGGCGCAGCGAAACCTTTTTCAGGTCATAAATGAAATACAGGTAATCCCGCACCGTCATGTCGGGATACAGCGGCGGATGCTCCGGCAGGTAGCCGATCCTGGCCTTGGCCCTGTTCGGCTCGGTGAGGATGTCGCAGCCGCCGATGCTGACGGTGCCGGACGTCATGGAAAGATAGCCCGACAGGATGTTCATGGTGGTGGTTTTCCCCGCGCCGTTCGGGCCGAGGAAGCCGAGGATTTCCCCATCCTCGACGCGGAAGCTGATGTCGTCGACGGCCGTTTTGCTTCCGTACCGTTTGACCAGGTGGTTGACTTCGATCATAGCTTGACTCCATGCCTTTCCGGATTTTTTCGGCAAAAGGGCGAAGATTCCTTCTTGCCGGGAACAGAAATTGCGCAGTTTGCTACAATACCCATATCATAGCAGATATGGCGGTTCTGTATGTGAACAATGCATGAATTTGCAGAAACGAGGCAGAAAATCCTGTCCATTGTGCTGCATGCGGGCGGGGGAGCTCGCCATGACCGGCAGGGCCGCGCACGGCCGAGAACGGGAATCCGGCGGAGCGCAAGGGAACGCGGGGATATATTGACAATAAATCAATTTTCTGGTAAAATTTTTGTAAAAATAACGTCGCTTTGAAAAATCAAAAGCAGGCGCAATGCCTATTTCCTAACCATCCTGCATCCTCCGCCGCTGAAGCAACGCCCTGCGGAACGGCGTGTCAGCCTCGGAGCGAAAGCGGCAAAAACAGATTTCGTAATGATTTCTGGGGGGATTGCCTATGAAAAAATGGCAGAAGACCGCGCTGTGGACGGCCAACCTGGTGCTGGGGGTCGTGGTGCTGGCCGGGGTTTTGTTCTGGCTGTATCTGCTTTACATCGGCGGGCAGGAGGAGCGGCCGCAGGGCAACCCGGCGGATTTCTCCCGCAGCGGCCGGCAGGCCATCGCCGAGGCGCTGGGGGAGCGCTTCCTCGCCGCGCCGGAGACCGCCCCCTTCGAGGCGCTCGGCCCGGTGACGGCGGCGGCCGGGGCGGCGGAATATCTCGTGGAGCGCGACGCGCGCCTGCTGCGCTGCGAGGCGACGGTCGAGTACACGCCCGATTCGCTGCGCTTCGTGCAGCTTACGCTTGAATACGGCTTCCTGCGCGATCCCGACGTGAAGCAGCCGGGCGTCGCCTGTCTCACACTGCCGGCGGGGGAGGAGTGGCAGCTGACGGTGGAGTTTGCCGAGCGCGGCTGCGCCGACAGCTTCCTGCGGACGAATCCGATGGAGGGGGCGGCCGTCGTGCCCGCCCCGCCGGACAACGCCGCGGTGCGTAGCCTGCTGCCGCCGGGCGCGGGCACGGCGGTGGTCCGCTTCGACGGGACGGAGGCAACCGTCGTCCCCGCCGCATGACGGCGGAGGGCGGGCGGCCTTCTCCCGCCGGTCTGCGCGCCGCGCGCCTGCCGCCGGTTTTCGAGGAGAATCCCGGCGACAGGCTCCCGCCGCAGGCCCATGCGTCCCGTCGTCTGAGCCGCCTGCTGCGCACACCCTTCTCACCCGCTCCCGGGGCTTTTCGCCCCGGCGGCAGAAAGGAGCGCCGCAAAGCCTGTGCTTTGCGGCGCTCCTTGGCAACTGCGCCTTTTACAGGACGACGGTTTCGATCCCCAGGAACCTGCCGGTCTTTTCAAACAGGCCGGCGTTATGCCCCACGGACAGCGCGCAATGATGCGTCGGATATTCCGCAAACCATCTGTCCATATAGGTATCCGGGTCATACTTGAATCTCGCGGGGGTCTGGGTATTGCCGATGGCCATGATCGGGCCGTCGGTGGCCTCCGCTTCGCTGATGATGAGCTTTAGGCGGCCGTCTATCGTCTGGGTGACGTTCAGCGTGGTGATCGGCCCCGCTTTAACCTTTGCCTCCACGGAAACCCCGGTTCCCTTTTTGCCGTGGTAAACGCCCATCCCCCGCAGGATCGGCTTCCCGTCCGAAATGGACACGTGGAACGGTCCGTCGTGACCGATCAAAATCGTCCCGTCCACATAGTCCGTCACGACGATCTCGCAAAAGCTCCCGCCCGTTTCCAAAATATCGCAGATCTTCATGGCCAGCGCCGTCTTGATGTCGGCCTCGCCCGCGCAGGGGATCCCTCTGGCCGTCAGCAGCGAATGCCCCACGATAAAGCCGCTTTGCAGCTTTTCATAGTCGTTGCCGGCCGAGCCGTGGTAATAATAGGCCAGGGCGTCCAAATCATAGGCCCGGACCATCCGCTCCTGCGCTGCCGCCACGGTAGCCGACCACCGCAGCTGCTCGTCCGTCGGCCTTTTGACAAGGGGATCGGACGGGGAATCCCCGGAGATCTCAAACATGTCGTGGATTTCTTCCAGCTTTTGTGCAATCTCCGCCGGCGTGACCTGCCTGACCATGCGGTCCAGGTCGCACATCTCCAAAATCTCCACATGGATCTGGCTCTGCGCCTGCAGCATCGTGAAGTCGCTGTACATGTCCAGCATGCCGCTATAATTTCCGCCCAGGAAGCCAAAGCGCGCTTTTTTCAGGGTGGCCGCCACTTTCGCCGCCAGGATCCACTGGGAAATCTCCCTCCATGCCCGGACGGCCTCCGGCCGGGCGGCGGTGTTTTCATCGGTCAGGGAGATTGCCGGGGTTTTCTCCAGGCCCAGCAGGCCGTTCACGACGGTGTATTCGATCCCCGCCCGGTGAAACGCGTTGGCGATTTCCGGCGCGACGCACGCGCCGCAATGGGCCAGCCATTCGCCCGTCGTGGTTTTTTCGTAGTTGATCCGCGCGGCCGGCTGCAAATTCAGCACGATCACCGGCGCCCGGCAGCGCTGATGCACCGGCAGAATCGAGCTGGAAGTGGCGTACGTGCCGCAATGGCAAAAGAGGATGTCCACATTCTGGGCGTTAAACCATTCGCCGGCCGCTCTGGCTGCGGTTTCGTCGTCCACCAGCCCGAAATTTTTCACCTCTCCCCAGGCGCGCATCTTCTGGGCGATCGCTTCTCCATAGGAGAGCAGGCGTTCCTTCAGCCCGGGGAACTGCGTCCAATAGGATTTCAATCCGCAGGTGTATAAGCCAATGCGGGGCGTGACTGCGTCTTTTATCTTTTCCACAGCTGTCCTCCTTTTACGCTCGCCCGGGGCGACCGCCTCCGGCCGGTTTCGTGCCCGCGGCGGGCAACGGGAAACACGGTTGTTCGGGGCCAGGCACGCACCCGGCTGCGCTTTCCCCGCTCACGGGCGCGCGCCTTCGTGGTTTAAGCTGATTTTCCGCGCCTCATGGCGTTCCCCCTGCCCCGGGTACGCCTGGCTGCCCCCCGCGGGTCTGTATCGGCTTTGCGCCCGCGAAAATGCCGGCCCCGGCGGCGGGCGGAAATCGCAGGGGGCCGGGGCGCCGCGAACCGGCGGACAGTCGCGCGCCGGCGGATGACCGCGCGCCGCGTGCAGGGGAAGCGTCGCCCGTGTCCGTTCCGGCCGCCGCGCGCGGGGCCTTGCCCCCGAGGGCAGGCTGGTTGCTTTCTTCTATTAACCAGATTATAACAAGGGGATCTCGCGAAGTCAACGCCCGGGGTGGGCAGGGGAAACGGCAGTTTTGTTTACAAAGCACGCCGGTCCGCCGCGCTTTCCCCAGCCTCGGGCGCGCCTGCAAAGCACAATTCCCTGCGGCGCAGGCGGGCGAGTGTTTTCCCCGCTCGCGGGCGCGTGCCTTCGTGGTTTAAGCTGATTTTCCGCGCCTCATGGCGCTTTCCCTGTCCCCGGATACGCCTGGCTGCCCCATCCGCGGGTCTGTATCGGCTTTGCGCCCGCGAAAACGCCGCGGCCCCGGCGGCGCGCTGGCGCAGGCCGGAGAGCAGCCCCGCGTCAGGATCGGCCTGCCCCACGCCCGTCAGCTCGCGCACCGCCGCCAGGCCGGGGATCTCCCCGCCCTGCCGCGCGCTGGCAAATACAACATGTTGAAATTTCCCCTGAATATACGCTGCGTCAATTCTCTGCGGCAGATCGGTCTTGTTGATGACGGCGATGGCCGCCTTGCCCCGCAGCGCGCGCACGAGAGCGAAGTCCTCCTCCTCCAGCGGCTGCCCGCCGTCGAACACCGCCAGCGCCAGCGCCGCGACCTCACTTGCCGACGCAGAAGGTGGAAAAAACCGTGTCGAGGATGCTGTCCGTCGCGCGCTCGCCCGTGATCTCGTCGAGCTGCAAAATGGCGTCCTGGACGCAGACGGCCACCGCGTCGAGCGTCACGCCCGCCCGCGCCGCGCCCAGCGCCTCCTCCACCGCCTCCAGCGCCCGGCGCGCGGCGTCGCGCTGGCGCAGGCCGGAGAGCAGCCCCGCGTCGGGATCGGCCTGCCCCACGCCCGTCAGCTCGCGCACCGCCGCCGCCAGGCCGGGGATCTCCCCGCCCTGCCGCGCGCTGGCAAATACAACATGTTGAAAATTCTCCTGAATATACGCTGCGTCAATTCTCTGCGGCAGATCGGTCTTGTTGACGACGGCGATGGCCGCCTTGCCCCGCAGCGCGCGCACGAGCGCGAAGTCCTCCTCCTCCAGCGGCTGCCCGCCGTCGAACACCGCCAGCACCAGCGCCGCCGCCTCGACCCGGCGCCGGGCGTAGGCCACGCCGATCTTCTCCACCGCGCCGCGCGCGTCGCGCAGGCCGGCCGTATCCGCCAGCCGCAGCACGACGCCGCCGACCGTCACCGTCTCCTCCACGACGTCGCGCGTCGTCCCCGCGATGTCGGTCACGATGCTGCGCTCATAACCGGCGAGCAGGTTCATCAGCGTGGATTTGCCCGCGTTGGGCCGTCCGCACAGCACCGTATCCACCCCGTCGCGCAGCGCCATCCCGGCCTTGGAGGTGTCCAGCAGCGCCCGCAGCGCCGCGGCGGCCTCTTCCAGCGCGGCCTCCAGCGCCTGCGGGGAGAGCGCCTCGACATCCTCCTCCGGGAAATCGCTCCACGCCGCGGCATGCGCCGCCAGCGCGACGAGCCCCGTGCGGATCCCCGTGATCCGGCGGTACAGCGCGCCGTCGCGCGCGGCGTTGGCCGCCCGCAGCGCGAGCTCCCCCTGCGCGCCGATCGTGGCCATGACGGCCTCCGCCTGCGTCAGATCCATTTTCCCGTGCAGGAACGCGCGGCGCGTGAACTCTCCCGGGCCCGCCGGCGCGGCCCCTGCGGCGTACAGCGCCTCGAGCAGCCGCTCCATGATGAACAGCCCGCCATGGCAGGACAGCTCCACCACGTCCTCGCCCGTATAGGAATGCGGCGCGCGGAACACCAGCGCCACGCATTCGTCCAGCTTCTCGCCCGCCGCCGTGCGCGCGTCGCCCAGCGCCGCCGTGTAGCCCGGCATCGCGGCGAGCGTCTTGGCGGGATTGCGCGGGAAAAACACCTTCCCCGCGACGGCGAAGGCGTCCCGCCCCGAGATGCGCAGCACGCCGATGCCGCCGGCGCGGCAGCCCGAGGCGATGGCCGCGATGGTTCTCTCCATGTGGGATTCTCTCCTTTTCCTGCAGGATATAGGCGCCTGCGTCAGGCGCGCGGGGGTATTTTCCGTCCGGTTCTGCGATCCCTCCACGGCGGCGGCCTGCACCAGGCGCGTGGTGGGGATATTTCCGCCGCCAGCGCCGCAGCTGCCGGCAGACAGGCCCCTGCGCCAGGCGCGTGGGGACGTTTCTATCGCCCCAGTCGTGGTACGTATATTTGCGATCCCTGCGTCAGGCGCGCGTGGCCGTTTCCCCAGCGCGCCGCCGCGCAACCAACGGTCAGAACCATCCGGCAGGCCGCGCGTTCCCTTCGGGGCGAGCGCCTTGCCGGCACGGCCGGGGGCGCGCCGGCCGCCGCGCGGCGTTTCGCGGGCCTTCGCGCGCGGGGCGCGCTCCATGCATGCCCGCCTCCGGGCGCGGGGGCGTTTCTGCGCCGGCCCCACGCAGGGGCGAGGCGACGACACGCCGGGTCTCCGGACGTCTCCGGGAACCGGCGTGTCTGCTTTGGGTCGGCGGCTGCGGCCGGGATCCGGCCCGCCGTTTCCTGCGCGCCGGCGCGGCCGGCGTCAGACCTTGTCCAGCGCCTGGCGCACGTCCGCCAGGATGTCCTCGATATTCTCCAGCCCGACCGAGAAGCGGATCATGCCCGCGTTGATGCCCGCGGCGGCGAGCTGCTCGTCGGTGAGCTGCCGGTGCGTCGCGGAGGCGGGATGCAGCACGCAGGTGCGGATGTCCGCGACGTGCACGACGTTGGAGGCCAGCGTCAGGCTGTCCATAAAGCGCACGGCCGCCTCGCGCCCGCCTTTGATGACGAAGGAGAGCACGCCGCTCGTGCCCTGGGGCAGGTATTTCTGCGCCAGCGCGTGATAAGGGCTGCTCTCCAGCCCGGGATAGTTGACCGACTCGACCTTCTCCTCGCCCTCGAGCATGCGGGCGACGACGGCCGCGTTCTCGCAATACTGCTTCATGCGCACCGGCAGCGTCTCCAGGCCGAGATTGAGCAGGAAAGCCGAATGCGCCGACGGGTAGCAGCCCAGGTCGCGCATCAGCTGCATGCGCGCCTTGATGATGAAGGCCAGGGGACCGAAGTCGCGCGTATACACGACGCCGTGATAGCTCTCATCCGGCTGGGTGAAATCGGGGAAGCGGCCGCTCGCCGCCCAGTCGAATTTGCCGCTGTCGACGATGACGCCGCCGACCTGCAGCGCGTGGCCGTCCATGTATTTGGTCGTGGAATGGACCACGATATCCGCGCCGAACTCGATGGGGCGGCAGAGGATGGGCGTGGCGAAGGTATTGTCCACGATGAGCGGCAGGCCGTTGCGGTGCGCGACGCGCGCGAATTTCTCGATGTCGAACACCGTCAGCGCCGGGTTGGCCAGCGTCTCGCCGAACACCGCCTTGGTGTTGGGCTGGATGGCGGCCTCGATCTCCTCCTCGGTCGCGTCGGCGTCCACCCAGATGCAATGGATGCCGAATTTCTCCAGCGTCACGGAGAACAGGTTGACCGTCCCGCCGTAGATCGTCGGCACGGCGAGGAAGCTGTCGCCCGCGCGGCAGAGGTTGAGGATGGTCAGCAGGTTGGCCGCCTGGCCGCTGCTGGTCAGCATCGCGCCCGCGCCGCCCTCGAGCGCGGCGATCTTCTTCTCCACCGCGTCGCAGGTCGGGTTGGCGAAGCGGGAATACATATATTCCGTCGGCATATCAAACAGCGCGGCGATATGCTCCGTCGAATCAAAGCAATAGGTCGTGCTCTGCACGATGGGGACGACGCGCGGCTCGCCGTTCTTCGGCGTGTAGCCCGCGTGCAGGCACTTGGTCTCGATTTTCGCGTCCTTTTTGAGTTCCTTCATGGGCGGTCTCTCCTTTTTCCCTGATTGCGCGGCCCGGCCGCGCGGGGGTGTGGTTACACTTTACTATATTGCGCGCACGTCTGTCAACGCCTATTCCCTGAATTTTTCCGCCGCCGCGGCGCGAAAGTCCGCCTGCGCCGCCGCGGCTGGCAGGCTTTTTCCAGCCCGCGCTGCGAATGTGAAAATTTTTTTATTTTTGTGCGGAGAATGCTTTACTAATGTGTGAAAGTGTACTAAAATAAAATGGAATGGAATTTCGGAGGTGAAGCAGGTGGGCGAAACGGTGCTGTTCGCGTCGGGCAAAGGCGGCGTGGGGAAATCCACGGCCTGCGCCGCGACGGCGCGCGCGCTGGCCGCGCAGGGCAGGCGCGTGCTCGTGGTGGACGGCGACGCCGGCCTGCGCAGCCTCGACCTGCTGCTCGGGCTGGAGGATCAGGTCGTCTACGACTGGCTGGACGTGCTGCACGGCGCGGTATCCACCAATTCCGTCCTGCTGCGCTGCGAGGACGAAGGCGAGCTGTATTTCCTGCCCGCGCCCATCACGGACAATGACGCGGATCCCGCGCTGTTTGGCAAGCTCATCGGCCTGCTGGCGGAGAAATTCGATTTCGTCCTGCTCGACGCGCCGGCCGGCGTGGGGGAGATGGTGCGCCTGCTCAGCGCCCCCGCGACCAATGCCGTCGTCGTCGCGACGCCGGACGCGGCCAGCGTGCGCAGCGCCTACCTCACGGGGGAGCGGCTGCTCTCCAGCGGGATCGCCGCGCCGCGCCTGCTGATCAATAAGGTGCGCCCCGAGCGCATCCGCCGCGGCGAGCAGGCCAATCTCGACGAGCTGATCGACCGCACCGAGCTGCGCCTGATCGGCGTGGTGCCGCTGTGCGACGCCATCGCCGACTCCGCCGTGCAGGGACGGCTGTCTTTCCCGCCCGACTGCGCCGCCGCCGAGGCGTTCCGGCGCATCGCCCGGCGCATGCAGGGGGAGTCCGTGCCGCTCACGCCCATGTGAGGGCGCTTTCCCGCCGCGGCGCGCGCCGGCCGCCAGGGAAGCAGCGCCCGCCAGGGGCCTTCCCGCCCGGCGCGGGGCTTCTCTTGGTCAAAGAATCCGCGAGCTGGAAGCGGCGGGGCCTTCCCGCCCGGCGAAGGGCTGCCCCCCCAGCGCAGGCATACGCTCCCATCCGGGAACGCGCGGCCGCCGCGAACCGCGCCCGGGGCGGACAAGCCCGCGGCACACGGTCCGCGGCAGGAGAGGGATAAAACGTTTTCTCCACCGTTACGGTGTAATATAAAATCCAAATTTTCGTCATCCCGGCGGCGGGACGCCGCCTTCGTCCTGTTTCTGACGGGGAGGGAGGTCCCCGAGACCCAAGTGAAAGGAGAAAAAGAACATGAACATCGCACTCATCGCCCACGACGCCAAGAAAGAGCTTATGACGCAATTCTGCATTGCTTACTGCGGGATCCTCAGCCGGCACAACCTGTGCGCGACCGAGACGACGGGCAAGATCGTCGCCGACGCGACCGGGCTGGAGATCACCCGTTTCCTCAGCGGCAGCCACGGCGGCGCCGAGCAGATCGCCTCGCGCATCCAGTGCAACGAGATCGACGTGCTGCTGTTTTTCCGCGACCCGCTCAATCCCAAGCCGCATGAACCCAACGACATGACTATCCTGCGCCTGTGCGACGTGCATCAGGTGCCTTACGCGACCAACGCCGCGACGGCGGAGGTCATCATCATGGCGCTCGACCGGGGCGATCTCGACTGGCGCAATTACGCGCGCGGCGGCAACGCCTGAGCCGCGTGCGGCGGCGCTGCGCCGCGCTTCGTTTTCCCCGCCCGCGGACGCGGGCTTTTGCGCGCCCGGCGGCCCCTGCGGCGCGCCAATCCCTTTTTGCAGGAAGGAAGAGAGTAAGATGGCATTATTGACGAGCCTGCCGCGCGGCACGGCCGATCTGCTGCCGGCGGAGAGCTGGAAATGGCAGCGCGTGGAGCAGACGCTGCGCCGCCTGTCGGCGCTGGCGGGCGTGGAGGAGATCCGCACGCCGACGTTTGAGCATACCGAGCTGTTCCATCGTTCGGTCGGGGACACGACCGACGTGGTGCAGAAGGAAATGTACACGTTCGAGGACAAGGGCGGCCGCAGCGTCACGCTGCGGCCGGAGGGCACGGCGGGCGCGGTGCGCGCTTTCGTGCAAAACGGGCTGGCCGGCGCCGCCGCTTCGCCCGTGCGGCTGTATTATTTCACCAGCTGCTTCCGTTACGAGAAGCCGCAGGCCGGCCGCCTGCGCGAGTTTCATCAGTATGGCGTGGAGATGTTCGGCAGCGCGGACGCCGCGGCGGACGCCGAGCTGATCGCCTTCGCGCAGGGGATCTTCGACGCGCTCGACCTGGCGGCCCAGGTGCGTCTGGAGATCAATTCCATCGGCTGCGCGCATTGCCGCGCCGACTATCACCGCGCGCTGCGGGAGTATTTCTCCGCGCGGCGGGACGAGCTGTGCGAGACCTGCCAGGATCGGCTGGAGCGCAACCCGATGCGGATCCTCGACTGCAAGTCGCCGGTCTGCGCGGCCATCGCCGCCGGCGCGCCCAAGATCCTCGACTTCCTGTGCGAGGACTGCCAGGCGCATTTCGACGCGCTGCGCGCGCGGCTGGACGCGCTGGGGGTGGCCTATACCGTCAATCCTTCCATCGTGCGCGGGCTGGATTACTACAACCGCACGGTGTTCGAATTCGTCACCGACCGCATCGGCGCGCAGGCGACGGTGCTCGGCGGCGGGCGTTATGACACGCTGGTCGAGACGCTCGGCGGCCCCAGCGTGCCGGCGCTGGGCTTCGCGATGGGGCTGGAGCGGCTGCAGCTGCTGCTGGAGAACGTCGGCTTCTGGCAGGCCGCCGCGCCGCCCGAGGGCTGCCGGATCTATCTCGCCTCGCTCTCGCCCGCGGCGTCGGACGCCGCGATGAAGCTGGCGCACGAGCTGCGCCGGGCGGGGATCGCCGCGCAGAGCGACCTGTGCGGCCGCAGCCTGCGCGCGCAGATGAAATATGCCGGCAAGCTGGGCGCGCCCTACTGCGTGGTGCTGGGGGACGACGAGCTGGCCAGCGGCGTCTGCCGCCTGAAGGATATGCGCACGGGCGAGGAGAAGGAAACGGCCCTCGCGGCGCTGGCGGAGGCGGTGCGCGGCTGAGCGGGCCCGCCGCCCGCCGGAGGAGCGCCCGGGCAGCCGGCCGTGAAGAGGGCGGCGCCGTGTCGCCTGGCGCGGCGCTTCGCCTTGCCCAGACAGCCGGCAAAAACCGATACCTCGCATCGCCGCGGCGTCTTTCGCCGGCGCGCGGCCCCGCCAGGCATCCTCGCGGCGGCAGCGCACGGCCCATCGGACGCTGTGCCCTTCTATGCAGCAGCGGGGAAGGGCGCCGGACCGCGCGGGCGACCCATATGCCGCGCCCCGGCCCCGCGCGAACGGGGGCACACAAGCCCGATCGGATCACCGCCAGCGGGCAAGCCCGGCCGCGCGCAAACGGGGGAGTCCCAGCGGCTTTGTCAACCGGGGCGGCAGCGGCGCGCAGCCTCTGCCCAACCGGGGGAAAACACCGGACAGCATTGCACACAGCGGCCCGGGCCGCCGGCGCAAAGTGGGCGACGCGCGCTTTTCCGCTGCGCCCCGCCAGGGGCAGGGCGCTTCCATACCGCCGGGAGCGCGGCCTGCGCCTGCAGCCTGTCCGTCTGGCAGCCAGCCCCGACTCGCGAGGCGGCGCGCGAGTCGGGCGGGCGGCGCAGGGCGGGGCATTGTCCGCGTGACGCGGACGGGCCGGCTGGTAGATCGGCTCGGATTATGTCAACCGTTCGACGGATTGCCGCAAAATTCCTTCCCGTTTGACCGGCGGAGATGTTTTCCGCCGCCCTGTGGAAAAGCGCGTCCGAAAGCCATTTTTCATGTTGAAAACCCTGTGGAAACTGTTGAGAGCAGTTTCCTTTCTTCTCCGGAACGTAAATTTTATGTAAACCGGCTCCCTATTTTCTGGCAAAAAATTTGTCTGGTACAGCCAGACAGAAGGAGGCGCGTATGGCGCAGTGGTATGAATTGCAGCTGTCGGTTCCCGCCGCGCAGGTGGAGGCGGCCGAGGCCGTCGCCTCGATGGCGGCCAGGGGCGGCATCTATACCGAGGACTATTCCGACCTGGAGGCGGGGGTGCGCGCCATCGCGCGCGTCGACCTGATCGA
Source organism: Candidatus Tabaqchalia intestinavium (assembly GCA_904420005.1). Classification (GTDB taxonomy): domain Bacteria; phylum Bacillota; class Clostridia; order Oscillospirales; family CAJFTT01; genus Tabaqchalia; species Tabaqchalia intestinavium. The sequence goes on from CAJFTT010000044.1 coordinate 120,087, forward strand.
CGAGGCGCTGCTCGCCGCCCCGCGCGAGCGCGCGGTCATCCATCTGTACGTCTCCCCGGAGGACGATCCGGAGCAGACGGTGCTCTTCCTCGAGGAACGCCTCGCGGCGGCGGGCATCGCACATACGCTCACGCGCGGGACGGTCGAAGAGGAAGACTGGGCCAACAACTGGAAGCAATATTACAAGCCCTTCCCCATCGGGCGGCGGCTGTATATCCGGCCGCAGTGGGAGGCGGCGGACGAGCGGGCCGCCGGGCGGCGCGTGGTGACGCTCGACCCCGGCATGGCGTTCGGCACCGGCACGCACGAGACGACGCGTCTGTGCCTGACGCTGCTCGAGCCGCTGGTGACCGACGCGACCGAGCTGCTCGACGTCGGCTGCGGCAGCGGCATTCTCGCCATCGCGGCGGCGGTGCTGGGCGCGCGGCGGGCCGACGCGGTGGATATCGACCCGCTGGCCGTCAAGATCGCGCGGGAAAACGCCGCGCTCTCCGGCGTCGAGGGGAAGATCCGCTTCTCCTGCGGCGACCTCGCGGAGCACGCCGCGGGGCCCTATACGCTGCTGACGGCCAACATCGTGGCCGACGTGATCCTCCGGCTGCTGCCCGACGTGCCGCGCCTGCTCGCGCCGGGCGGGGATTTCCTCGCTTCGGGCGTCATCGACAGCCGCGAGGCCGACGTCGCGGACGGCATTCGCCGCGCGGGCCTGACGCTGGTCGAGACGCTGCGCGACGGCGGCTGGGTCGCGTTCCGCGCGCGGCGCTGAACGCGGCCGGGGACGCCCGCTGTGCGGCGGCCTCGTGCCAACGGCCGGCGGACGCCCGCCCGCGAAGGGGCAGGGGAGACCGCCGCTGTTCCATGCACCCTCCTCTGCCGATCAACGCCCACCCACGGGATCGGGGGAGTCCGTGCAGTTTTCCTTCGCCGGCGGCAGGCAGTCCCGCAGTCGGCGCGGCCTCTTTCTTCGCCTTGGCCGGCCTCCGGACAGCGCGGCCCCACAGCTGCGGGCAGCGCGTTGCCATTTTTTAAGGGGTGCGCGGCAGGCGGGCGCACACTCCCGCGGTCGGGCAGCCTTCTCTTACGTAAGCGGGATGGCCTAAGGCCGTAGACGGGCAAGCCGCAGAAAAGAAGGCCTTCTCCCGCGCAAGCGGGACGGCCATTGCGTGCTTCCCCCATATCGCTGTGAATGGGGCTTCTCTCGCAGCGGGACGGCGACCCGGGCGGCGAGAGGGGGCGGACATCGGCGGCATCCCCAGCTCCGGGCGGAAGCGCGGGCGCGGCAAGCCCCTCTCCTGCGAAGGCGCCCACCTCCGTCCGGCTGATCGTGACGCCACAGCTGCAGCACCCTTCTCCCGCGAAGGGAGCCCTTTGTTTCCTTAGTGTGTAGGCCCACGCGCTATAGTCCTTCCCATCGGGATCCTCCTGCAAGGACCGGATCCCGGGCATGGCGGCGCCACGCCGGCTGCGGCCGGATCGAGCTTTCCCGCTGCCCCGCTTACCGGCAGGGGCGCGGCCCCGCCGTCCTCCAGCTCTCTCCGCGTTCCCGCCGCCGGCGCGGGCGGGCGCGCGTTTTCACCTTCCACCGCCGGAGAAAAGGAGCGAATCGATCATGAACGAAACCATCACGGGACTCAAGCGCACGCATTACTGCGGCGAGCTGCGGGCCGCCGACGCGGGCCGGGAAGTCGTGCTGTTCGGCTGGTGCCAGCGCCGGCGCGACCTCGGAGGTCTGATCTTCCTCGACCTGCGCGACCGCACGGGGCTCGTGCAGCTGGCCTTCGACGACCAGACCGCCCAGCCCGTGCGGGAGAAGGCCGCCGGCGTGCGCAGCGAATACGTCCTCGCGGCGCGCGGCCGGGTACGCCTGCGCGAAGGCGCGGTCAACGCCAAGCTGCCGACCGGCGAGGTGGAGATCGCCGTCGAGGAGCTGCGCATTCTCGGCGAGGCGCAGACCCCGCCCTTCGAGATCGCGGAGAATTCCAACACCAAGGAGGAAATCCGGCTGAAATACCGCTTCCTCGACCTGCGCCGCCCCGACCTGCAGCGCAACATCCTGCGCCGGCACCGCATCGTCAAGGCCGCGCGCGACTTCTTCGACGCGCAGGGCTTCATCGAGATCGAGACGCCCATGCTCATCAAATCCACGCCCGAGGGCGCGCGCGACTTCCTCGTCCCCAGCCGCCTGCATCCGGGGGAATTTTACGCCCTGCCGCAGTCGCCGCAGCTGTTCAAGCAGCTGTGCATGGTCAGCGGGTTCGACCGTTACGTCCAGTTCGCGCGCTGCTTCCGCGACGAGGATCTGCGCGCCGACCGGCAGCCGGAATTCACGCAGATCGACCTGGAGATGTCCTTCGTCACGGCCGAGGACGTCATGGCCGTGGGGGAAGCTTTCGTGCAGTATATTTTCCGGGAAATCCTCGGCGTGGAGATCCCGCTGCCCCTGCCGCGGCTGACCTACCGCGACGCGATGGAGCGGTTCGGCAGCGACAAGCCCGACCTGCGCTTCGGGATGGAGCTCATTGACGTGACCGAGCAGGTGCGCGAGAGCGAATTCTCCGTTTTCTCCGGCGCGGCGAGCGCGGGCGGCGCCGTCAAGGCCATCACAGCGCCGGGCGCGGCCGCGGCGCTGACGCGCAAGGAGATCGACCGGCTGACCGAATTCGTGCGCGGCGTGGGCGCGAAGGGCCTCGCCTGGGCGCGGCTGACGCCGGACGGCACGGCCTGCTCGTTTGCCAAATTCTTCTCCGAAGAGGCGCTGGCCGCGCTGCTCGCCGCCTGCGGGGCCAAAACCGGCGACGTGGTGCTCTTCGTCGCGGACGGCAAGCGCTCGCTGGTCAATCTCGCGCTGGGTATGCTGCGCTGCGAGGTCGCGAAAAAGCTCGACCTCATCCCGGACGACGAATTCCGTTTCCTCTGGGTGACGCAGTTCCCCTTCTTCGAGCTGGACGAGGAGACGGGGGAATACGTGGCGATGCATCATCCCTTCACTTCCCCGCTCGAGGAGGACATTCCGTTGCTCGAGACCGACAAGGGCCGCGTGCGCGCGCAGGCCTATGACCTGGTGCTCAACGGCGTCGAGCTGTCCTCCGGCTCCATCCGCATCACCGATCCCGCGCTGCAGAACCGCATGTTCGAGTCGCTGGGCCTGTCCGACGAGGAAGCGCAGCAGAAATTCGGCTTCCTGCTCGACGCGTTCCGGTACGGCGCGCCGCCGCACGGCGGCATGGGCATCGGCCTCGACCGGCTCGTCATGCTCATGCTGCGCTGCGCGAACCTGCGCGACGTGACGGCATTCCCCAAGGTGCAGAACATGCGCGACCTGATGACCGAATGTCCCTCCCCGGTGGACGACGCGCAGCTGCGCGAGCTGCATATCGCGGTCGAGCCGCCGCGGCAGGACGCGTGACGCGCCGGGCACGCCCCTATGAAAGCTGTCCTTATGACAATATTTTTTGTCTATTTTATCTATTTTTTGTCTATTATTTAATCAAAATTTTAGATCATTACCCTATATATTTTTTGGAAGTAATTGGATATAATAAAGGTACAATCATGATTGTACCTTTATTTTGTCAGCTTTAATTGAATAGGGGTGAAAAATGAAGAAAACAAAAAGAAAAATGTTTAGTTTTTTACTATCCTGTTGCATGATGTTTGGTTCGTTTTCATTTTGCCTGCCCATTGTGCAGGTATCTGCTGCTTCCAATATACCCAATGGATATTATTTTATTAGGAATAAAGGGTCGGGTAAATATCTAGATGTACAAAACAGCAGTTTGGACTGGTTTACCCACGTAATACATTTTGAGTTTAATGGTGGACAAAATCAGCTTTGGGAAGTCGAGGATGGGGCGTCCGGCTATAAGCGGATTCGCAGCGCTTTGCATGAACATCTCTATATGGATATTCTCAATGGCTGGACGGATCCCGGGACACAGGTGCAGGTTTTCGGTAACTACGGCCCTGATTTGGCGAGTGAAAATTTTGAAATTGTTTCAAATGGAGATGGAACCTTCTGCATCAAAACAAAAAATTCTTCCAACGCGGTGGTATCCGCCGCGGCAAATTCGCAAGCCTGGCTTGCAACATATGATCCGGATAATGACTATCAAAAATGGTATTTTGAAGAAACCAAAACATATACATGGAGTTATAGTGACTATGATTCTGTCGGAACATTTGGTGCAAGGGAAGGGCAATTTCATGTAAAGGAACATAATACGGAAAATGGTGAGCTAGAAACCGTAGCAAGCTTTCAGCTGGATGATGAAAACCTAGAACAGCTTGCTCTATATGCTGCGGGGGAACACGAAGGGGCTCCAGGAAAACAATGTTATTTTACTTGCGACGTAACACATATCCCGCATAGTGAAATCGGTGTAGATCAATTATCCGCTACCATACTTGTTTCCAATCTTCCAAATCCGAAATTTGATTTTGAAAGCGACGGCGACTTGATTGATGATGGTTTTTATGAAGAAAGCGAAGTCGTCGCGCTGGGTACATTAGAGGCTGATACGAGATATTATATGATAACGGTTTGGGATGATTTCCGGGATGGGACGCTGATTGCGCAAGAACATCAGTATGGTAGCATTGAGTGTTGCTTTGGCGTGAGTGCAAAATTTCCATTTATTGATGAATATAGTACAATTCATTATGGTACTGCCGTGGCAACGCATTATTTGGGCGGCGAAAACGGCCGGCCATAAAATTCGAAGCAAAGGAGGTCATTTCATGAAAAAGATAATTATTGCGACTGCAGTAATTGCCGTACTCACAGCAGCTTCCGTGACGGCACTGGCGGTTGGTCTTCAAGCAGACCCTCTTGACGGATTTGATAATGAAACGAAAACGTATATACTGCAAATGCGAGAAAAAAACGAGCAGCTTTCCGACCAAACGTGCCTTGAGGATATTCCCGCAACCATCACACTGCAGCAGCCTCTTTCTGCCGCGCAGCTTCAGCAATACCTGATGCAGCATTCGATTGAGGCAAAATACGTCACAGCACGTATTGAAAGGCCGGACGGTGAGCGACTTACCTCGGCCGCAGCGCTGTCCAGCCATTCCCTTCAGGAATTGGAAAGCAGGTTGCAGCAGTTGGCTGGTGACGGTACATTCAAAGGATTTCTCAGTGTGCAGTGCTTTGTCGATGCTGTAGAAATTGAAGGCATACAAAATGCAGAAGAAACGTTCCTGCTAGACACGGGCACGACTGGGGCCGCGGTTGCCTATTCGGCAGAGGAATCCTCCGGTTTCCCAACCGATCTCGCCTGGGAACTAGAAGATGCGCTTGCCAAGGAGGACTAAATGTGCATTGGTTTTTGATCTTCAATACAGTATTCTTGATTCTTGTGTTCACAATTTTGACGGGGCTGGCGCTGCGGTTTCCCGTGTGTACTCAGCTGCGTAGCTGGCTGATGATCGTGAGCACATTGGCCTTTTTTGTGCTGACGGCGGTGTATATCCACGATGTTTATTTCATCCCCGTTGAGCCCGGAATTGGCAGGTCCGTCACAACCGTTATGGCTCTGCTTGCTAACACGGATGGTCATTTCGAAGCTACAAACGTGCAGATGCGGGGAATTTGGTCTGGAGGGTGGCTGATTGTGTTTTCTGCAGCGTTGTTTGTGGTATCACTTGTTCTTAATCATCAGAAACGCAAAAAGATATCCTCTTCCGACATTCCCAGTACAGCTCAGAGATAAGGGTCAAGGTGCGGACGTATTTCTTGCTTTTTCGATTTCCCTTTAACATTTTGCCGCACCCCAAAAAACAGATTGGTAAAGCCCAGATCCTGTTTATCGCCCCACAAGCAGCCTGCCGGAAGCCGATCCTCTCTGGACGCCGCTGCCTGCAGGGACATCGAGACGGGCGGACCGCACGCGCAGGGGATGAACTTCATCGGAGTTGGGGGCATGATGCTAGCGCTAGGGCGGGCCGCACGCGCGGGGGATGAACCGGCACACGGCTTGACCGCCCGATGCGCCGGCGGGGCAGTCCGCCGGCGCGGGCATGCATGGATTTGCGGCGTATAACCGCCCGTGGAAAAGGACCACAGCTGCGCCGAACGGCCTGCAAAAACCAAACCGAACGGCCGCAAAAACCGCGTCTGGGGAGAGCGATCCACTCTCTCCAGACGCGGTTGCTTTTATACCCCGGCCCGTTGTGTCGTCCGGCCCGTCCTATACCCAGTTTGTTGTGCTCCCGGCCCGCTTCTATATTCCGCCGGGGGATTCACGCCCATTGCGCAAACGAGCGCAGATACCGGTCGCACAGGGCGCGCAGCGCGTCCTGCTGTCCGGCGGCGTGGGCGTCATACACCCCCACCACAGGAAACCCCGCCGCCTTGGCGGTCTGCACGGCGTGCAGCGCGTCCTCGAAAACAAGGGTCTCCGCCTTGCGCGTGCCCAGCAGCTGCAGCCCCGCCTCATAAATGGCCGGCGTGTCTTTGCCCGCGCCGACCTCCGAGCAGGTCAGCAGCCCGCAGAAAAACTCCCACACCCCGCAGCGGCGCAGGGCGCACTCGGCCAGCGGCCGGTCGGTCGCCGTCGCGACGCACATGCGCACGCCGGCGGCGCGCATCGCCTCCAGCGCCGCGCGCACCCCTTCCTTGAGCGGCGCCGTCTCGCGGTAAAAATCCGCCACCATGGCGTTGACGCCCGCGGCAATCTCCTCCTCGCTCTCGGGCAGGCCGTAGGTCCGCCGGCAATAGGCCGCCGCCTGGCGCAGGCTCATGGGACGCAGCGTCTCCCGCAGCCCCGGGGCAGGCGTGCGGCCGCGCGCCCGCAGGTAATCCTCGCCCACCGTCTCCCAGATGCCCATGGAGTCGAGCAGCGTGCCGTCCATATCAAAAATCGCACCGCGCACTGTCCCGCATTTTTCTCCGGTCCCGCCGGCCGCCGCGCCGCCGAAGGCCGCCTCCGACAGGCCCCGCAGCGTGCGGGCCGCCGCCTCGATGTCCGCCGCGGCGAACAGCGCCGACACCACGGCCACCCCGTCGATGCCGGTCCCGCGCAGCTGCGCGAGGTTCGCTTCCCCGATGCCGCCGATGGCCACGACGGGGATGGTCACCGCCTCGCAGATGGCGCGCAGCGTCGCGCGCGAGACGAAATCGGCGTCGGGCTTGGTCGAGGTGGGGAAGACGGTCCCCACGCCGAGATAATCCGCGCCCGCGGCCTGCGCCTGCCGCGCCTGCTCCACCGTCTGCACCGACACGCCGAGCAGCTTGTCCGCCCCGAGGCGGGCGCGCGCCTGCGCCGCCGCGAGGTCGCTCTGCCCGACATGCACGCCGTCCGCGCCGCTGCGGATCGCGGCCTCGACGTCGTCGTCAATGACGAAGGGCACGCCGTATTGCCGGCACAGTGGCAGCAGCTCCCGCGCCTGCCGCACCAGCGCGTCGGTCGTCGCCCCCTTCTCGCGCAGCTGCACGAACGTCGCCCCGCCGCGCAGGCAGTCCTCCACCTGCTCGCGCAGCGTCCGTTCGCCCAGCCAGGCATTGTCCGTCACGGCGTAAAGCCGCATCGATTCTCTGGCGCAGCGCATATCGCCGCCCTCCTTTTCCCGAGCCTTGATCTTTTCAGCAGCCATATTCCGTCACCTTCGCTCCCGCGGCGAGCGCCTCGCCCGTGAGCAGGGACACCTCGTCGATCAGATGGTTGCGGAAGGAGGCGTTGCCCTCGCCCGCGGCCTCGGTCTTTTCCGCCGCGCGCTCGCCGCACAGCCCCATCGCCGCGATGCTGGCCACCACCGCGCCCAGCGGGTCGGCGGGATTGGCCACAAGGTAGGCCGCGGTCATGGCCGTGAGCATGCAGCCGCTGCCCGTGATGCCGGCCATGCGGGGATGGCCGTTGCGGATGAGATAGGCCCGGTCGGCGTCGGCGACGAGGTCGGTCGCGCCGGTGATGGCGACGACCGCGCCCGTCTCGGCGGCAAAACGGCGGGCAAACGCCACCACCGAGCCGAGCGTCTCTTCGGTCACGGCGTCGGCGACGTCCGCGTCCACGCCGCGCGTCGCGCCGCTGCCGACCGCCAGGGTCTTGATCTCGGAAATATTGCCGCGGATGCAGGCGAACCGAATCTCCGCGAGCAGCTTCTTGGCCGTGGCGGTGCGCAGATCGGACGCGCCCGCGCCAACGGGGTCGAGGATCACGGGATGGCCCAGCGCGTTGGCGCGCCGGCCCGCGAGGAACATGGAGGGAATGGTGTTGCGGTTGAGCGTGCCGAGGTTGATATTCAGTCCGCCGCAGATGGAGGTGATATCCTCCACCTCGTCGGCGTCGTCAGCCATGATGGGCGAACCGCCGCAGGCCAGCAGGATATTGGCGCAGTCGTTGACGGTGACGTAATTGGTGATGTTGTGCACAAGCGGGGTTTTGGCGCGCACGGCGTCGAGATACGAGGCAAGTTGCAGAGACATGACAGATTCTTCCTTCCTTTTTCGTTTTGCATTCCGGATTCTCTCCATCGGCAAGCGCGCGGCGGCATTCACCCGGCGCGGCGGGTCGTTCGCAGCTGCACGAGCACGCCCGTCGCGACGAACACGACGCTCAGCACCGCCAGCAGCACGCCGGTCTGCTCCAGCCAGCCGGCCGCCGACTCGAGCGACGCGGGCATCCAATCGCCGCCCCCCAGGAGCAGGCCCGACAGCGAGGTCGCCAGCGCGACGCCGCCGTTGAAGGCCGTGGTGACGATGAGGATCTGCCGCAGGAAGAAGCCCGTGAGCACGCCGGCCACAAGGCCCAGCACCGCGCCGCCCGCCAGGCCGACCTGCCAGCTCTGCGTCGCCAGCAGCAGCACGAACGCCAGGACGAGCGCCGTCACCACGCCGGTCTGCAGGCAGACGCAGAATTTATAAAACCGGAAGGCCAGAAAACCGCCGAGCACGCCGAGCGCGACCGCGCCCGCCAGCAGCCCCACCCAGCCGGGCCAGCCCAGGCTCTCTCCCAGCGCGCCGCCCAGCCAGACGCCCAGCCCCGCCCCGGCCAGCAGGCCGAACAGGGCCGTCAGCAGGCGGTAGAGTTTATAGCCGGCGTAGCAGCTCAGCGCGCTATAGGCCAGCGGGGCGGCCAGCGACAGCGCGCCCGCCAGTGTGATGGCAAGGGTCGACATATGCATGAAACATTCTCCTTTGCCGAAAGGTTTGCTGCTTGGGGCGCAGGGCGGCCGACGCCAGATCCGATTTACCGCGCCGCGCAGGGCCGACGCCGCCGGATCTGGTTTACTGCGCCGCGCAGGGGCCGCGGCGGGCAGCCCGCCGGCAGGACGGCCGCCTGCCGCCTCCCGACACAGCGAGAGGCGCTTTTTCGTCCGCGCCGCCAAAGCCAGAACGCCAGCGACCATCCCGTTGCACCGGGAAACGCGGCGACCGAAGTCCACGGCCGGGGCGTTTTGGTTCACGTCAACGCTGGGCCTGCGCCGCGCTGGCGTGACAGGCGCCGGCGGCGTTTTTCAGGTTCGCGCGCGGACCCGCTCCCGCATGGCCCGGCATTCTATACAGCGCGGCCCGGCTCCTGTACAGCGTGACCCGCCCGGCAAGAAAGGCGTTCACCCACGCGCGTTCCGCCCTGCAACCGGTGTATGCCTTCTTTTTGCGCCTGTATCTGATGCACACGCTTTTTCGCGCGCGGCCCGACCAGAGCGCCGCGGGCGAAGAAGCGCGCGTTTGCTTTTATCATACCAGAAAGGCCCGCTGGATGCAACCGCCGCGCGACTGGCGCATATGTCCGCCAAGCTCCTATGTCGCTGCCGCACAGCGGCCCAAGCCGCGGGCAGGCGGCATCGATATCGCAAGCCGACCGCCCCGGGGAAACGGCGCGGCGCAACCATGTCTCGCCGCAGGCGCTGCGCCTTTACGGCAAAATGGGGCCGCTCTCGCCGTGTAATACGGGGGCGGCAACCGTTACCGCTACTATGGCCCGCGCTCGACCTGATCCGGTATATGAAATCGCCCGGCGTGCCGCTGCGCGAGATCGGCCGGCAGCGGGGCGAGAGGGCGCTGGACGCCATCGAGGCGACGTTGCGGCGCCGCACGGCGCAGATCGACGAGGAGATCCGCGCGCTGCAGGGCCAGCGCCGCGCCATCGCCCGCGCGATCGAGCGCTTCTCGCGTTACCGGTGCGCGCCGCCGGGCGGCGCGATCCAGATGGAATATATTCCCGCGCGGCGGATGCACGTGGTCGATGCGGGTGTGAATTTTTACGACCATAATCTGGCACCCTATGAACAGATGCTGCGGGAGCGGCAGGACAGCCTGCTGCGCCACCGCCTGCCGCGGCATTATTTCCGCAACGCGGGCACGGTGCCGCGCCGGGAGAATTTCCGCGCGGGCCGGTTCTGGTCGACGGCGGCGTTCGTTTTCCCCGTCGGGGACGCCGCGCAGGACGGCCCGACCGAAGCGCCGCCGATCGGCAACATAGCGCCGCCCGGCGCGGCAGGGCTGTCCTGTTGGCAAGAAATTTTTCCCAATTGTTCCTTGCTCTTGCAGCAGATGGAAGCTGTATACGAAACGCGAACGGGAGGCCGCCCGCAGGCGGGGCGCGCCGCCGTGGATTCCCAAATGCAAACGAAGAAAGGCAGGAAGAGAATCATGATCAACCGTAACAAAATCCGGGTGGTGCAATATGGCTGCGGCAAAATGGCCAAATACACGCTGCGGTACCTGTTCGAGAAGGGCGCGGAGATCGTCGGCGCCATCGACGTCAACCCTGAGATCGTCGGCATGGACGTCGGCGACTACGCCGGGCTGGGCGTCAAGCTGGGCGTTCCCATCCGCAACGACGCTGACGCGGTGCTTGACGAGTGCGACGCGGACATTGCGGTCGTCACGCTCTTCAGCTTCATGAACGATATGGAGGAGCATCTGGTCAAGTGCCTCGCGCGCGGCATCAACGTCGTGACCACCTGCGAGGAAGCCATCTATCCCTGGACGACCAGCGCAGCCGTCACCAACCGGCTCGACCTGCTGGCCAAGGAGAACGGCTGCACCATCGCCGGCACCGGCATGCAGGACGTGTTCTGGGTCAACTGGATCGGCCTGGTGGGCGGCGCGGTGCACCGCATCGACCGCATCGAGGGCGCTGTGAGCTACAACGTCGAGGACTACGGCCTCGCGCTGGCCAGGGCGCACGGCGTCGGCCTGACGCCGGCGGAGTTCGAGGAGAAGATCGCGCACCCGACCACGCTGGAGCCGGCCTATGTCTGGAACTCCAACGAGGCGCTGTGCAGCAAGCTCGGCCTGACCATCAAATCCATCAGCCAGAAATGCGTACCGTATTTTTACCACGAGGATCTGTGGTGCGGCACGACGGGCGAGACCATCCCCAAAGGCAACTGCATCGGCATGAGCGCCGTCGTCACGACGGAAACCTTCCAGGGCCCGGTCATCGAGACGCAGTGCATCGGCAAGGTCTACGGCCCGGACGACGGCGATATGTGCGACTGGAAGATCTTCGGCGAGCCGGACACGGTCTTCCATCTCGACAAGCCCGACACGCCGGCGCACACCTGCGCCTCGGTCGTCAACCGCATCCCGACGATCCTCAACGCCGCGCCTGGCTATGTCACCGCCGAGAAGCTCGACGAGCTGGAATACCTGGCGTGGCCGATGCAGATGTACGTCGACAACGGACACGTCTGCTTCTGATCGTCCCTGCGGCAGCGGGACGCGCGGCGTCAAAGCGCCCGGCGGGGCCGATCCCGCGGCGGTGCCGGGCGGCAATGCGAACGAGGGATGGCGTCTCCGCTGAAACCGCCTCGGTGGCGCAGCGCGCGGGCGCGAACGCTGTGGGAGCGCAGATGACGGCTCGAACTAGGCGTCGGCCGGGGGCGCGCAGATAGGCAAAAGCGCCGCTGCGCGGCCGCTTGACGCGCCCGGCGGGGTGTCCCCGCCGTCCTGCTGTGCCCCCGCCCGCGTTCATTCCCTCCCGCCGGATCTAGGCCTCGGGCGCATCCTAATGTATAAACAAACTGGGGGTAACGCCCATCTCTTCCCACCGATAGATCTAAACGTTGGGCGCATCCCCACGTATAAATAAACTGGGAACAACGATGATTCCCTCCCGCCGCTGGGTCGGCGGCGTTTTTCGGGAGAGAAGCGGGCGGCCCGAGGCGGCCTTGCCGGGCGCGTCCCTGCGGCGGAGGGAAACGCGGCCGCAGGGACGGCTTTGCAAAACCCGTATCTTCCTCTCCCCGTCGAGGGTAGAGACCTGCCCGACCGAAGCGGGCGGCCGCGCGCCTATTTGGCGGATCCCCTCCGGATTTCCCCGGCGGCGCGCTGGTAGTATCGCGCCCCTGCAATGCGCGGGGAACCGACCGTCGCCATCGGCGCGGTGTGCAACATCATCGTACCCCGGCAACGGGCGGGGAACTGCGCCCGCCGGCATGTCCGCGGCGCATGTCCTCGTTGGATGAAACCGCAAAAGCGGGCCCCGGAAAAATTCCGGGGCCCGCTTTTGCTGCCGCCCGCTTTGCTGCGCCGCGGAGACGCGGGCGGGCACGCCTATCCCCCGGCAAAGCGCGCCGCCTTTCCTCCGCGCGCGTGCCGCGCCGATGTTCAAACTGCCAATCCAATTAAGCGCACAACCACGCCTTCTCCCGTCCGCGCGCCGACAGGAGCGGGCCGCAGGAACGCCGGCGTCCAATGCAGCCGCCGCGCGGATGGCGCTGACGGAGACGCAGGCGGCTCAGTTGCGGTAATCGATATATCGCTTATAGGTATGCAGATACTGCCAGCCGGACCAGATCGTCAGCACGACGGCGATCCACATCAGCACGTCGCCCAGCGTCACGCCGAACGCCTGCAGCTCGACGCCGAGCAGCGCGCCGACCGCGTCCTGCAACAAAAACACGGAGATGGCGACCATCTGGAAGATGGTCTTGAGCTTGCCGGCGGGGGAGGCGGCGATGACCGTGCCGTCGCCGGTATTGGCCACGAGGCGCAGCGAGGTGACGAGGAATTCCCGCGCCAGGATGATGACCGTGATCCACACGCCGAAATGCATCATCCCCAGCCCCGTCAGGCCCACCAGCGCCGCCGCGACGAGCAGCTTGTCAGCCAGCGGGTCGAGGAACTTGCCGAAATTGGTCACGAGGTTATATTTGCGCGCCATGCGCCCGTCGATCATGTCGGTGACAGAGGCGGCGATGAAAATCAGCCCCGCGATGGCGCGCGTGCCGGTCGCCCAGTCGGGGAAAACCATCTCCAGCAGCAGCACGAACAGGAAAATCGGCACCATCAGGACCCGAATCAGCGTCAGTTTGTTGGGTGTGTTCATAGGCGGCAAGCCTGCCTTTCCAAAACATGTTTTTTGAAAGAAATCCCGCTCTCCACATTCTTATGCCGAACCTGGCGGAAAATCCACGCTTGCCCCTGCGTCCCCGGCCGCCGCGAATGGTTTACTTTCCCGTTCCGGCAAAATCGGGCACGAGGGGCAGGACAGCCGCCGCAGTCCGGCCAGGGTGGCAAGCGCGCGTCCCAGCGCGGCGGGAGCGGACGCGCGGGCGGCGGCAAGCCCCAAGAGAAACGCGCCCCATCGGGGCGTTTTTTCCTTCCGGGGCGGCGAACGAAAAAGCAATCTTTTCCGTTCGCGGGCCGGGCTTCCCCCGGCGCGGCCCGGCGACGCACCGTCACGCAACTGCCGCGCAGCCGCGGTATCTGCCCGCCTCGCGCCCTGCGCAGGCCCGGCAGCTGCTTATCGCGCGCAGCGCAGGGGGAATCCCTCGCCGGCCGGCCGCAGGCCTATGAGAGGGGAAGGACCGGCTGGTTTCGCGCCCTGCATGCAAAGCCGGCCTCGTCCGCGCGAGAAAGGGGAGGGCCATCCCCGGCAGCCGGCCGAAGCGCTGCGCACGGCCGCACCTGTGCGAGAAAAGCGAGGGCCAGCGGACACAGCTGTATCATATCTGCGCCGGCCGGCCGCGTCCCCTGCGGGAGGGAGACGGCCCATGCTGGCCCGCAATCCCAACCATCGCGCAGGTCGCATCCCCTGCGGGAGGGGGAAGGGCTTTTCGGAGAACGCGGGGCACGGCCCTTCCAAGGCCGCGGCGCGGCGAGAGAGCGGGCGGTCGGGCAGCGCCTTCCTTCCGGCGCGATGCCTATCGCGCGCCGCAGCCCTCCGCACGCCGCACCGCCGCGCATGCTGCGCCGCTCGCTTCCCGGCTTCCCCCGGCGCGTCATCCCGCCGGATCCTTTCTGCGCCGTCGGCCGGCTCAGACCTGCTCGCCCGCGAGGTCGTATTCCAGCACGTCGGTGATCTTCACATTGACGAATTCTCCCGGCGCGATGCGGGCGGGCGCGGTGAAAAACACCTTGCCGTCCACCTCCGGCGCGTCATACGGGCTGCGGCCGAAATGCATCTTGACAAAGCCGTCGTACCCCTCCACGAGCACCGGCAGCACCCGGCCGACCTGCTCGGCGTTCCGCGCTTCGGCGATGAAGGACTGCTCCTCCATAAGGATCTCGACGCGGCGCGCCTTCTCCTCTTCCGGCACCTGATCGGGCAGCGCGGCGGCGGGGGTCCCCTCCTCGCGCGAATAGGCGAACGCCCCCATGCGCTCGAAGCGCTGCGTCTTGACAAAGCGGCAGAGCGTCTCGAACTGCGCCTCGGTCTCGCCGGGGAAGCCGGCGATGAGCGTCGTGCGCAGCGCGATGCCCGGCACCTTCTCCCGGATATGCGCGAGCAGCGCCGAGAGCGACGCCTCGTCCCCGCGGCGGTGCATGGCGCGCAGGATATCGCCGTCAGCATGCTGCAGCGGCAGGTCGAGATACGGCACGATCTTCTCCTCCCGCGCCATCACGTCGAGCAGCTCGTCGGTCACGCGGTCGGGATAGGCATACAGCACGCGCACCCAGCGCACGCCCTCGATGCGGCACAGCCGCGTCAGCAGCGCGGGCAGCAGGCTGTGTCCCGCGAGATCCTCGCCATAGCGCGTGGTGTCCTGCGCGATGACGTTGAGCTCGCGCACGCCGGCCGCCGCGAGGGTCTCCGCCTCCTCGACGACCTCCTCCATCGGGCGGCTGCGGAAGCGCCCGCGGATGGTCGGGATGAGGCAATAGGCGCAGCGGTTGTCGCAGCCGTCCGCCACGCGCAGATAAGCAAAATACGGCGCATTGCCGAGAATGCGCGCCCCGCCGAGGGCAAGCGCTTCGGGCGCGGCGGTTTCGCAATACTGCTCGCCGGCGAGCGCGCGCGCCACCGCTTCCTCGATGCGGTTCGCGCCCGCGAGGCCCACCACCACGTCGGCCTCGGGCATCTCGCGGCGGATCTCCTCCCCGAGCAGCTGCGCCATGCAGCCCGCCACGACGATGGCCTTGACGGTGCCTTCCGGCTTGAGCGCCGCGACCTCGAGGATGTTCTCGATCGCTTCGCTGCGGGCCGACTCGAGGAACCCGCAGGTGTTGATGACGACGCAATCGGCCTTCGACACGTCGCTCACCAGCGTGTAGCCGTGCGCGCGCAGCCGGTGCATCATATGCTCGGCGTCGACCTGATTCTTGGCGCAGCCGAGGGAAATCACTCCAACCTTTGCCATGCTTTCGCTCCCCTCTCCGCCGCGTGTCCGGCGGAAAATTCTATCGCTTCTGCCGGCGGGCAAGCCCCGCCGCGAGCGCTGCGCCGCCTGGCCGGAGCTCCCGGCAGCGGCGGGGAAATCGTTCCCACCCGGGCGGCTGCCAGCGCGCGCCCAGGCCCGGCATAGCCGCGGCCTGCCGTTTTCCCAAGCGAGCCGCGCCGCCCGCCGCAGCGGGGCGCGGCCCCAGAGGCACGGCCGGGATTTCCCGGGAAACGGCCGCGCGTCAGTCGGCCTCGGGCGCGTCCTCCTGCACCCAGCCGTCGAGCGCGGCGCGGATATCGTCCCAATCATAGCCCAGCGCCGCCAGCCGGTCGCTGAGCTTCTTGCGCCCTTTCTGGTCGTGCGGGACGCCGCGCAGCTTGCCGGCGAGCAGCGCCTCGATCTGCTCCCGCGGGTCGGGCGGGTCGGCGACCGCCGCCTCGATGAGCGCTTCCTCCACGCCCCGGCGGCGCAGCTCCTGCCGCACCCGCCGCACGCCGTAATACTTGAGGGAAAACAGATCGGCGGCCAGGCGGCGGGCATAGGACGCGTCGTCCACCATGCCCAGCTCCTGCATCCGGCGCACCGCCGCGTCGGCCGACGCCTCGTCGTTCTGGCGCAGCAGCTTGTCCCGCAGCTCCTTGGCCGTGTGATCGCGGTAGCCCAGCAGGCGCATGGCCTTGTCGCGTGCGGCGCGCTCCGCCGAGACGCGCAGCACCTCCTCCAGCGCCGCTTCCTCCAGCTCCATCCCCGCGCGCAGGTGGTATTCCAGCACCGTCAGCTCGTCGAGCGACGCGCGGTACTCCCCGTCCACCGACAGCGCGAAGCGCCCGCGCTTGGTCGGCGCGAGGCCGGTGATGCGCATCAGTCGTCAACCTCGATGTCGAGATCCACCTCCGGGCGGCGCGCGGCGCGCGAGGCGCCCGCAGCCGGCGCGGCAGGGGCGGGCGCGGCGGCCGGCTGCGTCGCGGCAGCGGCCCGCTCGGCCGAGATCTTGACGCCGCCCTTGGTGAAGCTGAGCAGATCCTTCTTGGCCGTGATCTGCGCGGCGATCTCCTCCATCAGCGCGGGGTTGGACGAGAGATATTCCTTGGCGTTGTCGCGGCCCTGCCCGAGGCGCAGCTCGCCGTAATTGAACCACGACCCGCTCTTCTGGATAATGCCCAGCGCCGCGCCGAGATCGAGGATCTCGCCCACGCGGGAGATGCCCTTGCCGTACATGATGTCAAACTCGACCTCGCGGAACGGGGGCGCGACCTTGTTCTTGACGATCTTGACCTTGGTGCGCGCGCCGACCATGTCCGCCCCGGATTTGAGCACCTCGCCCTTGCGGATGTCGAGGCGCACGGAAGCGTAGAATTTCAGCGCGCGGCCGCCGGTCGTGGTCTCGGGGTTGCCGTAGACGACGCCGATCTTCTCACGCAGCTGGTTGATGAAGATGGCGATGCAGTTGGATTTCGACACGGCGCCGGCCAGCTTGCGCAGCGCCTGGCTCATCAGGCGGGCGTGCGCGCCGACGTGGTTGTCGCCCATCTCGCCCTCGATCTCCGCGCGCGGCACCAGCGCGGCCACGGAGTCGACGATGATCACGTCGATCGCGCCCGAACGCACCAGCGCCTCCGCGATCTCCAGCGCCTGCTCGCCGGTGTCCGGCTGGGAAACGAGCAGCGAATCGATGTCCACGCCCAGCGCCTGGGCATAGACCGGGTCGAGCGCGTGCTCGGCGTCGATGAACGCCGCCTCCCCGCCCAGCTTCTGCGCTTCGGCGAGGATATGCAGCGCGAGCGTCGTTTTACCGCTCGATTCCGGGCCGTAGATCTCGATGATCCGGCCCTTGGGCACGCCGCCGACGCCCAGCGCCAGGTCGAGCGCGAGGGATCCGGTCGGGATGGCCTCAACGTTCAGGGCGTTATTCTCGCCCAGCTTCATCACGGCGCCTTTGCCGAACTGCTTCTCAATCTGGCTGATGGTCAGATCCAGCGCCTTCTTCTTGTCGTTTGTCGCTTTGTCGGTTGCTTTTTCGCTCATATGTGCTCCTCCACCTCTGGTCTGTCCCGGGCGGCCGCCGGGGGACAGATCCCTGCTTATCAGGATGAAATTTCGTCATGGGCGGCGCAGCGCCGCCTGAAAGGGAAGCCGCCGCGACTGTGCGGCGGCTTCCCTTTCGCCGATGTTTTTATTATAACGGAACCCCGCATAAAAAGCAACCTCCCGCGCGGCGGTTTGACCGGATAGAGACAAAAAACGGACTGTCCCCGCCCGCCGCGGGAAACCACGTCCGGCGGCGGCGACGGGCGCGGCGGTTTTCCCGCGGCCGGCGACGACTGGCGGCGCGGTCCCGCGGCCCCGGGGCGCCCGCCCCGCAGACGGGTAAAAGGGTCTGCGATACAAGGAGTTTTGCATCGCCAACAAGCGGGCGCCCCGCAGGCAGGGAAAAGGGTGCGGCCGTCCTCAATACGCACACTTCGATCTGGCAGCCTCCCCGCGGGCAGAAAAGAGGGATCCCGCCCGCTGAAGTAAAATCTGCCTTATGGGCAAGCACGCCGTGGGCGGGGAAGGGGACCGACACCGGGAGAGCCCGCCGCTTTTTCGGCCGCCTCGGCCACCGGCCCCGCGCGTATCTCGCTTTCTGCGCGCGGAGGCTGGGGCTCGGGTTCAGGCGGGAATACACCCTGCGCCGTGCCCTTTCTCGCGCACGGGGCGGAGCGGGGATTGGTATTGCCACGACTTTTCAGAAGGTCCGCGGGCGCGCGGGGCTGGGCTCATTTTCTCGAAATACTTAGGGCGCAAACCGAGAAGGTCCGCGGGCGCGCGGGGCTGGGCCGTTGCAGTCCAACCGGCAGGCGTCCGCCCGCACGAAGGCGAAAGCACGTTTCCGGCATCAACCGGAGCGTCTTCCCGCGCGCGAGAGAACAGAAGCCCCGGCAGTGCATCTCCCCCAACTGCCCGCGCGCGAGAACGGAAACCCCGCGCATGTCGCATCGTCGCGAAGCTTTTGCCGTGCGCATCCCCGCCATAACGCAAACGCGCGGCCCGCCCGATGGGCGCGCCGCGCAAGGGAAGCAGGACGCCATATTGCGGCCCACTCAGGTGTTATAATAAATGGTAAGGGACGGACGGTTGCTGGTCTCCGAAGAGAACACGCGGTTGTGATCCTGCACCGTCGAGGAAGTGTAGCGGAACATAAGACCATAATTGGCCACCCCGTTCTGAATGCGCTGGATAGCCTCCTTCAGGTCGATGACGTACCGCTTATTACCCAGGTCGGGCTGGATATTTGTCCCGATAACATAGCTGCCCGAGGTGATGGTCGCAGGGCGGGTATTCCAGGTGAGCGCGCCGCTCGTCCAGTTCTGCGCGCAGGGATAGACGTTGATCGGGTGCGCGGTGGACGTCGTCGAGGTGAGGTTGAAGATCATATACGCCTGCGTGACAGTCGCGCCGGAGGGGAGAACCGGCCAGGTCTTGTTTTTGAAATACACTTCGTGCGATTTGCGCGTGCCGTTGACGCTGCGGTTGCCGAAATACAGATAGCTCTCGTTGTTGTGCACCTGCGTGTCGCCGGGATAGGTATAGGTATCCAGAACGTTGGAGGAAGAATTGTCCACCGTGACGGACGGGTCGATGGTCACCGGGTAAGCGCGCTGCTCGTCGAGCAGCCAGTCGCGGTCGGGCGTGAGGGTGAGCAGGTAACCGTCGTCCGTCGCGGTGAGCGTCTGTTCGATGGCGGTGCTGAATTCATCCTCGCTGTCGTACATATACGGCGCGGCGACCGTGAAGACCGTGTCTCCCGCAGCGTCGGCAAAAATGATGGTATCGTCGTCCTGCAGCGTGGCGGTCAGGCCCTCGCATTCAAACGTGACGGTGTAGGACGCGGGCGCGGCAGTCGACTCGAGCACGATGTCCTCTTTAACCGTACGCGGCAGCACGGTATATTGCAGGGAGGTGTCCCGCAGCAGCTCATCGAGCACCACCTTCGACATCGACAGGCCCGCCGTGAGCGCGTCGGCCTCCGCAGACAGCGCTTCCTGGGCGGCCACGACCTGCATAGAACGGTCCTGCGCGGCGGCGGACAAGGTCTGCACGCCCGTGGCGCTGATGCTCCAGGACAGCGTATAGCCCTCCGACTCCATCGTCACCAGCGCGTCGGCAGGATTCTCCGAAAACGCCACGTCATAAAGACCAGCGCGGTTGGTCAGCGTGGTATAGTCGGCTTCATCCGCCGAAGCGCGCAGGGTGTTGTTGATCTCCTTCCACACGCCATCCTCCAGGTAGTGAATGGGCTCGGGATACGACACCGCGAGATACGAACCGTCGGAGCACAGATAGTGCTTTTCGTATTCGCCACGCATGGAGATTTCCTCCCGCACGATCGTGGCCTCGCCAGAGAGAACGTCGCCAGTTTCCTCCGCGCTCGCGACGGGGACCGCCGCGAGAGAGAGGAACAGAGACAACGCCAGGCAAAGCGAAGCTTTGCATGCTTTTTTCATGAACCGTTCCTTCTTTCTTTTTGCTTTTTTCGGCAGCCGCAGCAAGAAGGCCGCCCGCGCAGAACGGCCTTCTTCCGTGACAGAACCGTTTTTTATCATAAACACGGGACGGCGCAAAAGATGCTGAAGCATGTCGAAAAAGAAAAAGATTTCCAATTTTGGGAGGAAATACCTCGAATTTTTCTAAACCGGCCGGGCGCGGCAACGTCTCCCGTTTCCTCCAAGAAGGCAAGGCGGCGACCGGCGCGCCCGCAGGCTGACGGCGCACCCCCGGCGCGGTCAGGCGGCGCGCAATACGCACGACGGTCCAGCGGGGCGTGTCGGGAAGCCAGCATGCGAACAGGGACCGCCTCCCGATGCGCCGCGCCCGGCCGGTCAACTGCGCACGCTCGCGGGGGCGGGGCCGCCATTGCCCCGCCCGCGTTGCCGCGCAGGCCGGGGAGGCACAATCGCGCAGGCGGGGAATGGCCGCGCCGCCGCGCTACGTCGCTCAAACCGGGCCGAAACCATTCTGCAGGCCGGGGACCGCCGTGGACGGCTTGTTAGGGGCACAGCCACGCGGGCAGGGGAGGCTCCGATCGACGCCGGCGCCAACGCCGCGACCGCGAGGTGCAGCCGCGCCGGTAGGGGATGCTCCCACACCAGCCGGGCGGACGCGCGGCTGGTGTGGGAGCGGCTGCGCGGGTAGGGGATGTCCTCGTTGTCTTTCTAATTCCCGTTCTACCATTTCGGCACAGCCGCACGGGTGGAAATACCCACAGGGTGGGTATCCCCCTGCGCGCCTCACCCAGGCACGGCCGCCCGGGTGAAGGATGCCTAAGTCACCGATTCGCCGCCGCAAAACAAGCAGGGGGCGCAGCCGCATGGGCGGGGGATGCCCAAGGGCGAGGTCATGCGCCTCCTGTTCGGGCTGGGCGCGGCCGCATGGGCGGGGGATGCCCGGCGATTCTGTCATCGTCGGACAAATCCGGGGCGGCACAGCCGCATGGGGGTACCCTACAAACTACAGCAGCCGGAACCAATCGAATACGGCAGCGCCTCGCGGATGGGGCTGTCTGCTATACCGCGTTTTGCCCCGAGGCGGGCCGCAGGCACGATCGCGCGGGCTGGAGGCCCGGGTCGGGAACGAATTTGCGCGCTTGCGGCGCAGCCGCCCCCTGCAAGCGCAGCGGGCGCGGCAGGGACCCGTTTCCCTTGCGCTGCCGGCACGGGCGCATTTCTCCTTCGCACTCAGCCGCAAGCCCAGCCCTCGCCCCCGGCTGAACCCGTGCGCCGTGCTGCCGCGCCGCGTCGAGGCGGACGCCTTTTCCCGGCGGGCGCCGCTTTTCTCCTCCCATCCCCCCGGCCGCGCCGGTTTGGGAGCGGTGGTACGCTCGATCTTGATATACCCTCCTGCGCACGCTGCGGCCGCGCGCCGCAACGCAAAGAAGCCGGGCGCCCCGCGAGGGAGCGCCCGGCTTCTTTGCACAAACGGTGCGGCCAGCTTACAGGAACTTCTTCACGCTGTCCGGCAGCTCGCTGACGTCGGCGGAGATGGTGAACACATAGGTGACGTTGTTCTTCGCGCTCAGCGCGTCGATCTTCTCCAGCATCGCGCCCAGCGCGTCGGCGTCCCGGCCGCAGATGCGGAAAATGCCGTCGACAAAGACCTCCGTCAGGTCGTAGTTCCCCGCGGCGAGACCCGCCACGAAGCCGTAAAACGCGTCAAAGCTCTCGATCCGATATTCGTCCGTGTCGATCAGACGCGCGGTATATTTGATGTCGTAAGTCAGCTTGGTGCCCTTCTCGATGCACACGACATTGCCCTTGGTGCTTTCCAGCGCCGCGTTGACCATGTCGATGAGCTGCTTGGTCTTGCCGGTGCCTTTTCTGCCGGTGATGAGTTTGATCATGGGTAGATCCCTCCTTTTATTTTCAGCCGCCGTGGTGCGGCTGGTTGCCGGTTTGCGTGGGCGTCACCGCCCGAGCCGCGCCTCGATCGCGGCGCGCTGCGCTTCATAGCCGGGCTTGCCCAGCAGCGCGAACATGTTTTTCTTATAGCTCTCGACGCCGGGCTGGTCAAACGGGTTGACCCCCAGCAGGTACCCCGACACGGCGCAGGCCTTCTCGAAGAAATACAGCAGCCAGCCCGTCTCGAACGCGTCGGCCTGCGGCATCTCGAGGAGGAGGTTGGGCACGCCGCCGTCGGTATGCGCCAGAACCGTGCCCTCCAGGGCGCGGCGGTTGACCTCGCTCATCGGCCGGCCGGTCAGGAAGGACAGGCCGTCGGCGTCCTGCGGGTCGCCGGGAAGGATGAATTCGCTGCGCGGGGTGCGGATGTCGACCACCGTCTCGAACAGGTCGCGCCGGCCGTCCTGGACATATTGCCCCAGCGAATGCAGGTCGGTGGAGAAGATGGCCGACGCCGGGAAAATCCCGCGCTGGTCCTTGCCCTCGCTCTCGCCGAAGAGCTGCTTGAACCATTCGCTCATCATCTGGAACGACGGCTCGTAGCTGACAAGCAGCTCGGTCGTCTTTCCCTTGCGGTAAAGGATATTGCGCAGCGCCGCATAGCGCAGGCAGTCATTTTTCTCCACGTCGGGCTCCGCCAGCGCCTCGCGCGCCGCGGCCGCGCCCGCCATGAGCGCCTCGATGTCCGCGCCGGACACCGCGATCGGCAGCAGGCCGACCGCCGTGAGCACCGAATACCGCCCGCCCACGTCGTCCGGGATGACGAACGTCTCGTACCCCTCCTCGTCGGAGAGCGCCTTGAGCGTGCCGCGCGCGGCGTCGGTGGTGGCAAAGATGCGCTCCCGCGCCCCGTCCTTGCCGTATTTTTTCACCAGCAGCTCGCGGAACACGCGGAACGCCAGCGCCGGCTCCGTCGTGGTGCCGGACTTGGAGATGACGTTGACGGAGAAATCCTTCCCCTCGCACAGCGTCAACACCTCGTTGAGATAAGCGGGGCTGATGCTGTTGCCGACAAAGTAGATATTGGGCGTCTTTTTGGGCAGCAGGTTATAAAACTGCGAGCCCAGCAGCTCGATGACGGCGCGCGCGCCGAGATAGGACCCGCCGATGCCGATGACGACCAGCACCTCGGAATTGTCCTGGATGCGCCGGGCGGCGGCCTGGATGCGCGCGAACTCCGCCTTGTCATATTGCGCCGGCAGGTCGACCCAGCCGAGGAAATCCGCGCCCGGGCCGCTGCGCTGCAGCAGCGTCTCGTGCGCCGCCTCGGTCTGCGCGCGCAGATTGCCCAGCTCCGCGTCTCCGACAAAGCCGGCCAGATACCGTGTGTTAAGCTTTGTGGCCATGAAACAGTTCCCCCTTCAGGAAGTTTCCACCAATTCCCCGGCCGTACAGACGGCAGCCGTCCGGCCGCCGCAGGGCGAAAAGCGGATGTCCGGCGTGCCGGGCCCCGTCTGCCGGGGAAACGATTTGTTAAGAATATTTTACCAGATCAGCGGGCGTTTTACAAGAGGGCGAAAGAAAATTTGCTGTGATTTTCCGGTTTTCTCTCGCCGGAATTCTGCAAATTTTTTGTGTCGGCGGGCCGCATTGTGACCGTCCCGGCACAGGGCGGCCCGCTCCGGGCAGGCCGGGCACGCGCAGCGCCGGGGGGAAACAGGCAGGGCCGCGCGCCCAGCGGGACATAAAAAAAGAACCCGCCTGCGGCGAGTCGCTTGCTTCCTGCTGTCTCTCATCAATCGGGGCGCCCTGCACGGACGGCCCTCTCCTCTGCCGGGGACGGCGGCCCCCGCCGCGCGGCGCAACTCCCTTCCCGCGCGCCGGCGCGTTCAGTCTTCTTTCTTCTTTTCTGCATATTTGTCGGAAAAGTCACCCACAAATTTCTCCATCGCCGCAGCCTGCGGATTTTTCCTGCAATGCGAGCAGTAAAACTTTCCATCCACCTCAAAGGTGTCGTCCGCTCTGCCGCATAGGCAGCACGGTTCCGTATACCGTCGGATTACGATTCCGTTATTTTCCAGAGACAGCACGACCCGGGAACTGCCCAGCAGGCCTAGAACGCGGCACAGTTCCTTGGGAATGGTGATCCGCCCCAGGCGGTCGACAGAGCGAACCATACCAGTGTGTTGCATCGATTCCACCTCCTTTCCCGATCGAGGATTCGTCTATTATACCATATCCTGGGACTATTTTCTCGATTTGCGGCGCAAAGAATCCCTCCCTTATATAATGAAGGCGGGAGAGAGAAAGGAGGCGCGTCCCCCCATGGTCGGATCGCGTTTACGGGACCTGCGCCGCGAGGCGAACATGACCCAGCAGGCGCTGGCCACCGCGCTTGGTATCAATAAGCATTCCGTTTCCTGCTACGAGCTGGAAAAGAACGAACCCTCCGACGAAATCAAGATCTGCATCTGCCGTCATTTTGACGTCACCGCCGATTTCCTTCTCGGACTGACGGAGGAACGGCGGCCCCTTTCGGACGAACCGGAAGTCCGCGTGCTCCGGCTGCCGTCCGACTTCCCGACCGAGCAGATGCCGGAACTGCGGCAATACGCCGATTACCTCTGCTTCCGCAGCCGGCAATCTTCCTGACCGGCCCGGAACGCTGCGCGGCTCTCCCGCGCGGCACACCGCTGCATGCCGCCGATCGGTAGCATCGCAGCGACGCATACAGGGAATGAGAGAAAGCGGGACAGCGCCGTAAACCCGGCCTGTTCCGCTGTTTTTTGCCCCGCGGCGGGGGCGGCCCTTCCCGTTGGCCGCCCCGCCGCAGACCCGTTTCTTCCCGAAACCCCGCCCCGCGCACCGGCAATTTCCAGTATTTTCAAGAACAAAACGATCTAAATCGCTTTGCGCCGTCCGGCCGCCGTCATAATGAAAACGGTGATCGACAATGATGTACAAGCGGATTCGCGATCTGCGGGAGGACCGCGGCTTCACGCAGACGGCCATCGGCAAGGCGATCAACGTCACGCAGCGCACTTACTCCTATTACGAGACCGGCCAGCGCATGATCCCGCCCGAGGTCCTCAGCCGCCTGGCAAAATTCCACAACGTGAGCGTCGACTACCTGCTCGGCGACACGGACAACCCCCGCCGATACTGACGCGCGGTTTCCTTCGCCAGTATAGAACAATCTGTTCCTTCTGTCAATAGAACGCATTGTTCCGGCGCATAATAACAAATATCTTGCAGGCCCCGCGTCCTCTGCGGCCGGGGCGGCGGCGCGGAAGGAGGACAGGGGATGTGGCGGCGGATCCGGGAGCTGCGGGAAGATCACGACCTGCGGCAGCAAGACGTGGCGAAAATGCTGCACGTCTGCCAGCGGGCCTATTCCTATTACGAAACCGGCGACCGCATGGTGCCCACCCGCGTCCTCATCGCGCTGGCGGATTTTTACGGCGTGAGCGTGGATTACCTCCTCGAGCGCACCAACGAGCGCAAGCCCTACCCCAAAAAGTGACCGGCAAAGCGGGATTTCCGCTAAACGGCGCGGCGCCTTCCGACAGCGCGACGCGTGCGCTCTTGTCCGGACAAATCTGCCCGCGCAAGGGCAAAATGGGCATTTCAATGACCCAATTATAGCATGGAAATTTGCTAAAATCAATACAAATTGAGAGATTGCGACGCGCCGCGTCCGGGGAGGGAGTTTGGCTCCGCCCGGCCCTTGCTGCCGGACGGCACATTGTAATGGGAGAAAGGGCAACTATGTTCAAACATCAGACGAAGGACGGCCGCCGGAACCTGTGTGGGGAACAGGTTCGCGCGTTGCGCCTGGCGATGCGGCCCAAGGTTTCGCAGCGCAAGCTGGCGGAAATGATGCAGCTCAAAGGCGTGGATATCGAGAAAACCGCCATCCGCCGCATGGAGAGCGGCGAGCGGTACGTCACGGACATCGAGCTGCAGCTGCTGGCGGAGATTTTCGGCGTGAGCGTCGAGGAACTGCTGCATGACGACAAGGCGGAGCGCCGGGAATGACGCGCCGGCCCGCCTGCGAGGCGGCGGGCGGAAAATACGCACGAACATTAAGCCAAAGAAGGCCGGGGGAAACAATCCTCCGGCCTTCTTTGACGCGTCTGCCTCGCCACGCCCGGCCCGAGACGCAACGCCCAGCAGCGCCGGTGAGCAAGCGGCGGCAAGCGCGAGCGCTGCTGGGCTTATAGCGACGCGGTCGGCAGCGACGCGAACGTCCCCTCGCAGACGCCCGCTCACGCCCGCGTGCCAGTGACGACGCGCTCGATGCCGGCGTAATCCTCCTGCGCGGCCACCTCGCGCATCCCCGCCTCGCGCAGCAGCTGCGCGACGGCCTGCGCCTGGTAGATCCCGACCTCCAGGAACAGCCGGCCGCCGGGGACGAGCAGCGGCGCCCAGTGCTGCAGGATCGCGCGGTAGAACCGAAGCCCGTCCTCGCCGCCGTCGAGCGCCTCGCGCGGCTCGCGGCGCACCTCGGGCTGCAGCAGGTCCAGCTCGCGCGTCTCGATATACGGCGGATTGGACACGATGGCGTCGAACGGACCCAGCCCGGCCGGCGGCGCGGCCAGCGCGTCGGCCTGCACGACCTCGAGCTCCACCTCGTTGCGCCGGGCGTTCTCCCGCGTGCGGCGCAGCGGCTGCTCATAAAGATCCACCGCCGTCACGCGGGTATGCGGGGTGAGCTTGGCCAGCGCGACGGCGATGCAGCCGCTGCCGCAGCACAGATCCAGCGCGCGCGGCTGCCGGTCGGCCAGCGGCTCGAGGTAATCGAGCGCCGCGCCCGCGAGCAGCTCCGTCTCCGGCCGGGGAATGAGCACGCCCGGCCCCACGCCGATGGGCAGGCCGAGAAACTCCCATTCCCCCAGGATATATTGCAGCGGCTCGCCCGCGATGCGGCGGCGCACCGCCGCTTCCATGCTCTCCAGCTGTGCTTCGGTGAATTCGTTCTCCAGCCGGATCTCGTAAAACGGCTCCCCCGTCACCGCGGCGATGAGCTGCCTGAGCTCAAAAGACGCCGACGGGATGCCCGCCTCCTCCATTTCGTGGCGCATGCGCAGGAAAAAATTCTGCATCTCCACGCCTTCGGAAAAATTCCCCATAGTCGTTTTCTATCCTTTCTTATCTGTCCATCCGTCCCGGCGCGTCACGCCGGGGACCCGAGCAGGGCGAGCAGCTTCCCCCGCGCTTCGCCCGCGAGATAGAGCGAGCCCGCGACGACGGCGGCCCCGCCCGCCGCGACATGCCGGCCGAGGACGGCCAGCCCTTCGTCGAGCGAAGCGGCGGCGGTCACGTCGGCGCACCAGGGCGCGGCCTGCGCCCGCAGCGCCTCGGGCGAGGCGGCGCGCGGGTTGGCCACCGGCACCGTGACGACGCGCGAGAACAGCGGCACCAGGCGGCGCAGGCAGGCTTCCGTGTCCTTGTCGGCCATCATCCCGATGACCAGCAGGCAATTCTCCCGCGGCAGGAACCGCTCCACCGTGCCGGCCAGCGCTTCCACGCCGCCGGGATTGTGCGCCCCGTCGAGCAGCACGGGCGGCTCGGCGCGCAGCAGCTCCTGCCGCGCGGGCAGGCGGGCGCGCTTCATCCCCTCGAGGAAATCCTCGTTGCGGAAACCGACGCCGTAGCGGTTGCGCATCGTGAAGGCGACGGCCAGCGCCGTCATGCCGTTGGAGATCTGCCGCTCGCCGCAGAAGGGGATATCGACCTGGCGGCCGAAAAACTCCACCGTCGTGCCGGTCAGATCGGCGTGCAGGACATGGGCCTTGTCGGTGTCGGGAATGGAGAAGGGCGCGTGCTTGATTTCGCAGGTGTGGGCGATGACGTCCAGCGCCTCGATGGGCTGCGCGTCGGTGCTGATGACGGGGCAGCCCTCCTTGATGATGCCGCATTTCTCCCGGGCGATCTCGGCGATCGTCCCGCCGAGCACCGCCGTGTGGTCGAAGTCGATGGTCGTGATGACGGAGACCATCGGCTTCTGGATGACGTTGGTCGCGTCGAAGCGGCCGCCGAGGCCCACCTCGCAGACGAGAAAATCCACCTCCCGCCGCGCGAACCACACAAACGCCATCGCCGTCACCAGCTCGAATTCCGTCAGCACCAGCCCTTCGTCGGCCAGCGCCCGGTCGAGCGGGGCGATCTCGTCGGCCAGCGCGGCCAGCTCCGCTTCCGGGATCCATTCGCCGTCGATCTGCATGCGCTCGCGGAAGTCCTGCACGAAGGGCGAGGTGTACAGCCCGGTTTTGTAGCCCGAGGCGGACAGGCCGCTCGCGAGCATGACGCAGGTGCTGCCCTTGCCGTTGGTGCCGGCGATGTGCAGCACGGGGATGCGCTCCTGCGGGTCGCCCAGCCGGTGCAGCAGCGCCGTGATGCGCTCGAGCCCCGGATGCATGCCGAAGCGGTCCTTGGAATGAATGTATTGCAGCGCTTGTTGATATGTCATAATGCAGTGTCCTTTCCTGCCGGGCGGCAGATGAAAATGAAACGCCGCGCGAACGCGGCGCAGGGCCGCCGGAGAACAGCGGCCGGGCCGGCGGTGAGAAGGGGCGACGCGGGAGAGGCGGCGCGGACAAGCTCGCACTAGGCGACGCGCGCCCGTGTCCGCGCCCACACCCGAGGAACGCAGTCCCCGCCGTCCGCCGAGGCGCCCCAAGGCGCGGCGCCAGAAGCGCTTTTGCGAGAGCGCTGCCCTTTGCCCATCGGGGAGGCGGAGATTGGTCGAACCATTGTCGAAGCGTCTACGCGACCCCTTGTCCACCGGGGGAATCCCCGCCGTGGTTCCGGCGGCGCGGACGCGCAGGCGTGCTCTCGATGCTGGCCCGAGCGACCAAGACCCCGCGGCCGGCGGTGCCGGCGCGCGGGCGTGCCTGCCGCAGGAGTGCCAGCCGCTGCTGATTTCAAAAAACACAGCACCGGGCTGTTCCTCGCGCGCGGGAACGCCGGTTTCTCCTCGCAGTGACGCCGGTTAAGCATGATTCGGCAGCCCCGTTTCTCGCGCGAATACCGGAACTTTTCCCTCCCGCTGTTCGCGCTGCGCTTGCCGCCGTCCGCGCGCTCGCGAACGCCTGCCTATGGCGAAGAAGGCTGCCAGCGCGAGAGGCGGGCCGCCTCCACTCGCCGCGGGGTCGGCGGCGGGGAAGCGCGGGCCGTCCGGGCCGCGGATACCGCGGCGCAGGGCCGAGGGTCAGGGCGCGCCGGGACCCGCTTCCGCCGGGGCGCTGGCCGGCGTGCCGGCCGCGGCTCCGCCAGAGGGTTGCGCCGGCGCCGCCTGCGGGACGGCAGCCAGCGCGGGCGCCGCCGTGGCGGCGGGTCCCTCTGCGATAACCGGTTCCTCTGCGGCGGCTGGTCCCTCTACGGTAACTGGTTCCTCTGCGGCGGCCGGTCCCTCTGCGGCATCCGGTCCCTCTGCGGCATCCGGTTCGCCTGCGGCGGCCGCGGGGGTTTGCTGCGCCTCGACCGGCTGGCGCGCCGCGTCCTGCAGCTGGCGCGCCGTCTCCTCGGAGGGGTTGCCCAGCAGGTCGGAGCCGTCGCCGGGCAGCACGTCGCGCAGCGCCGCGATGGCCACCTCAAGCTGGCGCAGCGTCGGCTCCTTGGTCGTCAGCTTCTGCACCCATTTGCCCGGCGCGGCGATGGCGCGCGTGACGGCGTTGTTATATTTCCCGCACAGGCGGATGGCTTCATAGCCCAGCCCCATCACGACGGGCAGCGTCAGCAGCGACAGCCCCAGCCGCAGCCACATATTGTCCCACGGCAGCAAAAACCCGACGAGGATGCCGATGAAGATCGTCAGAAACAGGAAGCTCGTGCCGCAGCGGGGATGCGCGCGCGGGAATTTCGCGGCGTTCTCCGGCGTGAGCGGCTCGCCCGCTTCGTAGCAGCTGATGGTCTTGTGCTCCGCGCCGTGGTACATGAACGTGACGCGGATCTCCTTCATCAGCGACACGACGGCCAGGTACCCCAGGAAAATCGCCAGCTTGACCACGCCCTCGAGCACCGTGCGCCAGCCGCCGAGCGAAAGGCCCAGCCATTCCAGCAGCGTCACCAGCGCCATGGGAAGGAATTTGAACAGCACCAGGCTGATCGCCAGCCCCAGCACCAGCGCGACGACGCCGATGATGCTCATCAGCTTCTCGCCGAAATGCGCCTCCAGCCATTTCTCGAATTTCGTCTCCGGCTCGGCGTCCAGCCCGCCGGTCTTTTCCGCCGAATACATCAGCGCCCGGTAGCCGACCATCATGCTGCCGATGAAGGCGATGACGCCGCGCAGCAGCGGGACTTTCTTATACCAGCGGGCGGCCTCGGGCTTTTTGTCCTCGCCCTTGAGCTCGATGGAGCCGTCGGGCAGGCGCAGCGCGATGCAGTCGCGGCGCGGGCCGCGCATGAGGATGCCTTCCATGAGCGCCTGGCCCCCGATGGAGGTATAGGCGCAGGCCTTGGCCTTGCGTTTTTTTGCCATGTGCGATTCTCCTTTTTGTCGTGGTGGTTTGGTATCGGGCGGGCCGCAGCCCCAGGCGGACGGCGCACGGCCCGCCGGGGATAGAGGCGGGCGCGACCGAACGACGGTTCCCGGCCCGCAAATGGGCCGAAAAAACCTCGCCGCCGAGCCGAAGCCATCCCCGTCTCCCGCGCCCGCAGGCGGGCGCAGAAGCTCGCTTGCTGCCTGGCGCGTTCTGCGCCGGGGCCGGCCGCCAGGCGGTATCCCGCTCTCCGGCTGCGAAGGCAACCTCCCTCGCCGGGCAGGCGGCCGGCTCGCGGGGGAGGAATCGCGGCGTCTTATCGCCTCCCGCAAAAAAGCAGGCAGCCGGCTCGCGGGCGGGAAATAGCTGTCGAGGAAAAGCGCGGGCCGCACGCAATGAAGGCGGCCGACCCGCGGGGGCATAGGGGCAGCCGGGAAAGCCACGGGCCGAAATTTCGCTCGCGCGCCGCCCCGCGGCCGTTCGCCCGCCCACGGGTGAACGCGTTGCCTTTTCCCTCGCCAGCAAAACGAACCGCGGCGCCGGCAAACGCCGGCGCAGGGAAGCCCCGCGCCCCCTGCGGCGATGGGTGCCGCTCGCGATTCTCGTTGCGCCTGCGGGGCTGATTACCCGCGCCCCCCGCGGCAATGGGGGCCGCAGCGCCAGCTGGACTTTGGGCCGCAGAGAAAGCATGTCCTCGCCGCGATGGCCGGCCCGCCGCAGCGGGATGGCCCCGCTCGATCGCCGGGCACGGCTTGCCCCCGCGCACCGCCGCTCTCCGGCGGGACGCGGGGCATTCCCGCGCGGCGGGCCTTCCCCAGGCCTCAGGACGCCGGCGGCGAGGCGGGCGGCGCTTCGTCCGGCCCGGCGGGCGGCGCGGCGCCCTGCGTCAGCGGTACGGCGATGGTCACGCGGGTGCCGCGCCCTTCCTCGCTCTCCAGGGCGAGAATGCCGTTATGCTGCCGGATGACCTCGTCGCAGATCGCCAGCCCGATCCCCGAGCCGCGCCGGGTGAAGTTGCCCTTATAAAACTTCTCCTTGACGCGGCCGAGGTCCGACATGGAGATGCCGCAGCCGTCGTCGGTCACGATGACCTGGATATGGTTATTCTCAATGGCGGTACGCACCGAGATGTGCCCGCCCTTGTCGGTGTATTTCACGGCGTTGTCGATGACGTTGACGAACACCTGCCGCAGGCGGCGCGGGTCGGCCATGACCGTGAAGGCCGTACCCTCGGGCGGCTCCTCGAGCGTGAGGGTTTTGCCTTCCTGGCGCACGCGCTGCTCATACATCAGCACCGCTTCCTGCAGCTCGGCCAGCAGGTCGGTTTTCTCCATATGCATCGTCAGACGGCCGGACTGCAGGCGGGAGAAATCGAGCAGCTCCTCGACCATCTGGGAGAGCCGGTCGGTCTCGCCGAGGATGACGTTCATGCCTTTTTGCATCAGTTCCTTGTCGTCCGGGGCGCTCATCATCGTCTCGCCCCAGCCCTTGATGGCCGTCAGCGGCGTGCGCAGCTCGTGGCTGACGGTGGAGATGAAGTCGTTTTTCATCTGGTCGGCGGCGGTCAGCTCGCCGGCGAGGTCGTTGATGGTGTCGCACAGGTCGCCGATCTCGTCGTCATAATGCTTGTCGATGCGGATGTTATAGTCCCCGCGGGAAATGCGGCGCGCCGTCTGGGTGATTTCGTTGACAGGGATGACGATGGTGTTGATGAAATAAGTGCCCGAGACGATGGCGAAAAACAGCATCACCAGCCCCAGCGACACCAGGATCAGCACGAACACGAGGATGCGCGTGTCGACCTTCTCCAGCGAGGTCATCAGGCGCACGCCGCCGACCAGCCGCTGGTTGGTGTCGTAGATCACGCTGGTGACCGCCATGACCTTTTCGCCGGTCTGCGGCAGCTTGCCCGTCCAGACGCCGGTCCCGTCCTCCGCCTCGCGCGCGAGCAGGAAATCCGCCGTCCCGCCTTCCTCGCCGCTTTTGAAGGCGCTGGAGGTCAGATAGGTCTCGCCCTCGGCGTCGATGACCATCAGCTCCATCAGGTGCTTCTCGTCGTATTCCGCCACGACGCTCTGCGCCCTGGCGTGAAAGCGGTCGGCGTCGCCGGCCTGCACGCCGCTGAAGGAAGCGCAGGCCCCCGTCGCGTGCAGGGTGAGCAGATTTTCCACATTATTATAATAATAGTTGCGGATGGAGACCGCGCTGACGACGACGATGAACACGATGAGAAACAGCGTCATGCCGATGTTGTTGCGAATCCAGCGCAGGGTGATCCCCTTGAGCATGGAACGGCCTCCTTTCTGAAATTTCTGCGGGCGCGGGCGCCTGACCGGGCCTGCGGCGGTTTTTGCGCGCGCCGGGCGGCGGCGTGCAATGCGGCGGGCCCGTGGGCCGCGCGACCGGACCGACGGCAGCGAACCGGACGAGCGGCAGCTTCCCCTGCATGCCAGCCGCCAGCCAATGCCGGCGCGCGGGCCTGCGGTGAAGGTTGGTCTCGCCCCGGGCCGCCCGGCGGGAACGGGGCAGGGGCCTCGAGCAGCGGCGCGAGCTGAAGGCGCACCCCTGTATGCCCGAAGCGAACGTATCGCCTTTATCTCCAGCGGCGCATTCGGCACAGCGCCCCGGGCCGCCCGGCGGGAATCCTCCAACGGGGCGCGCCGCAGCGGGGAGCTGGGTACGCCCGGGCCGGACCGAACCCGCGCCGCGTGCCCGGGGCGAATCGGGCACAGCCATACGGGGAGAGTTCGCCGCGCCGCGCGACCGGACCGATGGCGCGCGGCCAGAGCGGAGAAAAGATGGCGGACGGCCCCGGCGCACCCCAAGGCGCAGCCCACCTTCGCTGCATCGTCAGCCGGGGAGCAGCTCGCCCTCTGCGCGCCCGGCGGGGCAGCCGGTCGGCCTGCGCAATAACCGGCGGCGCGCCGGTCAGCCTTCCCCGCCCTCGGGCGCTTCCACCCGCCGGACCGTCACGCCGGCGTTCCATTTATAGCCCTGCCCCCACACCGTCTGGATATAAAACGGGTTGGACGGGTCGTCCTCGACCTTCATGCGCAAGCGGCGCATGTTGACGTCGACGATCTTGAGGTCGCCGGCGTTGTCCTGGCCCCAGACGTGGTTATAGATCTGCGCGCGGCTCAGCGGCGCGCCCGGGTTCTCCAGGAAATACAGGAAGATCAGATATTCCACCTGCGTGATGTCCACCGGCACGTCGTTCTTTTTCAGCTGGCGGCTGCGCGAATCGAGCGCGAAAGGCCCGGAGAGGTAAATCTCGCATTCCTGCACCTCGCGGCCGGACAGCTGCACCCGGCGGTAGAGCGCGTCGACGCGCGCCAGCAGCTCGCCGGGGCTGAAGGGCTTGGTGACGTAATCGTCCGCCCCCGTCATCAGCCCGCCGATGCGGTCCATCTCCTGCGTGCGCGCCGTGAGCATCATGATGCCCAGATAGGGGCTGCGGGCGCGCAGCGTTTTGCAGACCGACAGGCCGTCGATGCCGGGGAGGTTGATGTCCAGCAGCACGATGTCGTACCGCTCGCCCTCTTCGAACCGCCGCAGCGCGTCCTCGCCCGTCGCGGCCTCCTCCACCTCATAGCCCGCGCGCCGCAGGTTGATGAGCACAAATTCGCGGATGGTGTCCTCGTCCTCCACGACCAGAATTCTTTTTTTCATCCCGTTCTCCCTCTTTCCTTCCCGCGCCGCGGCGCGTCATTCGGCGTAAAGCCGGAACATGCTCTGCATCTCTTTCTCCGGCAGCAGCTCCGGCTGCAGCAGCTCGACCGTGAAGGTGACGTTGCCGCTCGTGGCCAGCCGGATCTGCCGGGCGTCCGCCGTCCAGCCGTCGTCCACCCAGGCCCGCACGACAAGGATGGGGTCCCCGGGGACGTTTGCCTGCTGATCCCAGCTGAGGAACGTCCACACGCGGTCGCCGTCCTCGGTCTGCACGGTGACGCCGTCCCACCAGTCCTCCGGCAGCACCACCTCATACATCCAGGTGGTGTTGATGACGGTGCGGCACCGCTCCTGCCCGACCGCCGCGGCCGAGAAGCTCATCCAGCGGAAGGAATACATCTTGCTGGCGTTGGCCTGCGTGCTGTAACCCGGCAGCGCGGTCTCCAGCGGCACCTCGATCTGCCCGTCGCCGTTGGCGTCCCGGCAGAGCACCGGCGTGGTGCGCTGGGGGGGATTGTCAAACAGCAGCCAAAGCGTGTCATCATAAAAATACAGGATCTCCGTGGAATAGACGGAATTGCCCTCCTGCTCGTCAAGGTAGAGCACCGGGGTGCCGTCGGCCGTGGCGGAGAACTGCACCTGCAGATACTGGCTGGGATTGCCGCGCAGCGGGACAGAGGAGAGCAGGTAGCTCCCGCTGCCATCCTCCTGGCGCGTCAGGTAACTTTCCGCGTTCGGCGCGACGCCGTATTCCACCAGCGAGGCCGTCGGGCTCTCCTGGCTGCCGCCGCTCTGCACCACGAACAGCGCCGCCGTCCCGTCGCGCAGCACGTCGCAGGGGAGGAAGGCAGAATAGCGCAACGCGCCCGGCTGGTCGGCTGCGGGCAGCAGCTCGTGCGCGCCGGCAGCGTCCACGGAATAGACCTGCAGCATGGTGTCTCCGCTGTAGCGCAGCCAGCCGACGGCCAGCTGCTCCTTGCCGGTGCCGGAGAAACGCACGAACTCCACGCGGTCGATCCCGCCCAAAGCGGGCGCGATGTCGCAGGCCAGCGTCCAGACGTTGTCCGTATTCTGCGTGAGCACCGCGATGCGCGCGTCGAGGCTGTCCTGCCCGATTTTATAGAGCACCACGGCCTCGTCCCGCGCGTCGCCGCACACGTCGCGCAGCGTGATGGCCGAGGAGGTGGCGCCGTTGGGCGGATAGACGTAGACGATCTCCCGCTCGCCCAGCGCGTCGGCCAGCGCCGTCTCGATCTCCTTCTGCTGCTGGGAGAGGCGCGGCGGGGAAAGCAGCGAGAACAGATCCCCGCCGAACGCGTTGCAGGAGGACAGCAGCAGGCAGGCCGCGCACCCCAGCGCCGCCAGTCCTGTCCGTCTGCTCCGTCCGCCCCGTCTGCAATGGGGTCGCCGCATGGCGCCCGCCTCCTTTCTCCGCGCCGCGCCGCCGCGCACGCGCGCAATCGCGCCGGCAGAACCCGGCTTCTCTGCGTCCTCAAAATCTCGTTTTTTCCCGATCTCATTTTTCCCGCGCGCCCGGCCGGCAGCGGCGCAGCGAGAAACCGCCTGCCCGGCCGCCCCGGCCGTCTGTGCGCGGCCGGCGTCCCGATCCGCGGGGCGGCCTATCTTTTCCGCCGGCGCAAAGGGGCTTCGGCATCGACACCGTCGTATAGATAGGGGCCTTTCCCGCTGGCGCGCAAGAGGCTCCCGCGCGGACGAAACGGCCCGCCAGCACAAGGGGCGCCGCCCCCACACCGGCAGTTCCGACAGAAAGAGGCGCGCCGGCCAGCCCCGCGCGGTGACTGCGTTTCCCTGTATTTTGCTGTGTTCATTGACGTAGGCGCGTGCGCTCCCAGGCGGGACAACGCCCCCGGCGGAGGAAGCAGGCGGACGCCGGCGACGAAGGAAACACGTCCGGACGCCCGCTTTGTCCCGAAAAACCGCGCCGCCCTTTGTCCGCTGCGGGCATCTCCCCCGCAGGGAAATCTCCCCCTGCCGCGCCGCGTTTGCTTTCATCTTATCATATTCACGCGCCTTTTACAATAAGTTGCGGCAAACTTTTGCCGCCAGGGCGGGCGGCACGGCGGGACAGCCGCGCAGGCGGCGCGCGGGGAGACAGCCTGGTCCATCACGCACCGCGCGGCCGGGTCAGACGCGCAGACGGCGCGTGGGGAGACGGCTTGCTGTGGAAAGCACATTCGGCCGCGTCGGACCACGCGCGCGTCGCTTTCCGGGGAAACGGTCCACCCGGCGGACAGCGGGCAACCCACCCGGCGGATGGCAAATTTTTCACCCGTCCGCGCCGCCGCGTGTAGGATTGTCAAACATCTTGTACAGTCAGAGAAAGGAAAAAAGCAGCGAGTTTTTCTTTCGGAGAGAGCCAGCCAAGGGGACGCA
>CAJFTT010000045.1 GCA_904420005.1 Candidatus Tabaqchalia intestinavium
AATGCTTTGGCATCCTCTGCCCAGCCATCCGCCTGCGCATCGCTCGTCTTGGCCTGTGCATATCGCAGCACAACCTGCATGTGGTCAGCAATCGTAACAATTCCCACGATCAAATCCGAGGAAGAAAACAACGGGGGAACAAACCAAAGCCGCTCTACACCGGGACACCCTGCAAACCAGACATCCGCCCTTCCGAGATTCGACGTACCCAAGCCTTCACCCGCGTCCGCACCGAACGCGAATTCTCGCAGCCGGCATGCTGCAGTTGGCGGATTCTCCTGCCGCGGAACAAAATGCATCGCGTCAGCCAAAGAATCATCTATCGCATTCATCCAGCTCAAAAACAGCAGCCTTGTTTTTGGATTTTGCAACTTCTCCCGCAGCATACTGGACAATTCTCTGGCATTCTCCCAAACGTCTTGTTCCGGGCAATACGGCCGCGCCACACTCACCGCTGAAACGTAATTCCCCATGCTCTCTCCGGGATCCCATAGGAAATCTTTCCGCACATCGCAGGATGTACCAATTTTGAAAGACTGTACGCCGGAACTCGCCCGCACCGCCGCCAACGCCGCAAGCAACGCTTCGTTAACCGTGACATTCTCTTTCCGACAACGGCGGATCAGCATTTGGGTTTCTTCTGGCTGCCATATATGAAACCGCATTGTCGGCCGCATTGAAGAACAGTATTCCTTTTGCAGCGCATATCCTTCTTCTGGCGTAAAGTGTACGCCGGAAGAAGCAAAATCGCGGTTGAGCTTGCGCGCTATCATACTTTCAATTGGATCCAATTTCCCTGCTTCGATTATGTCCCCGGCGTTTTGCATAGGCGACGCCGGGACAGCACGCTCAGACCCGGTTGCCAACCAGAAAAGCATGTCCCGCAAAAGAAACAGATAGGACATACCATCCCCCAACAAGTGGTGTCCCTGCACCGCAAGTACACAATTCGCTCCCTGGGAAATAACCAAGACGCGCAGAAGCGGTCCCTTGCCCCAATCAAAGGGGCGGGCGTCCTCCTGGCGCATCCATTCCTGCCAACCGTCCAGCGCTGCATCTTCCCGGAAAACCAGCTCAATCGGCGCCGCAGTGTTCATCTGATACCAAGCCACACGATCGGTATCCAACGCGATTGTAGCCGTAAGCAGCGGATGCCGTTTCTGCATAATTTGCAGCGCTTGACGAACCTGCTGCTCCTGTAATGCATAATTGAGCTCCACCGCCATTCCTACATGGATATTCGGCGCGAACAGGTGCTGCCTTTCTGATCGGATCCGCACTTGCTGTTGCATATTTTTCCTCCGTTCTGCCGTCCCTTCGCGCAAGAAGGCGCCTCTGTTCTTTTCCGACAGTCTCACCTTCACCCCGCGCATTTCTCCCATCAACAAAAGCAGCGCCACGAAAGCCCGCAGCGCTGCTAAGAATCAAGGCTCTGTTCTTTCTTTCGGATCAAAGCAGCGACTCCACAAACTGCGCCACTTCCCCCACCGTGCGCAAGCCCTCCACTTCCTCTTCCGGGACATGCACATCGAATTCGCCTTCCAGCGTCATGATCAATTCCACGACATCCAAGGAATCTGCACCAAGATCATCCACAATGTTCGTTTCCGCCGTAATGGAGCTCTCCTCCACGTCAAACTGCGCAGCAAGCAACGCCTTCAACTTCTCCAAAACCATCTCAGCCCAACCTCCTTTGCTGTAAGCTATATGTAGAATCATATACAAAAATTCCTTCCTTGTCAATGGCCCCGCTGGATTTTCTTCCCAAGAATTGACGCTCTGAACTACGTATGATACAATAACACGCAAAGGGCCTGTCCATTTCGGCGTATCCGGCCGGCACGGCAGGCCCGCTTGATAGGAAGGTCGTGTTACCATGAAATTTGGCGTGCTCGGTTATCCGCTCGGCCATTCGCTGTCCCCCGCGTTGCATTCCCTGCTGTTCCCGTTCGCCGGGCAGGCGGACGCTGCCTATTCCCTTCACGAGGTCGCACCCGAGGCGCTGCCGGAAGCGCTGCCCACACTGCTCGCGCAGCTCGACGGGCTCAACATCACCATCCCGCATAAGCGGGCCGTCATCCCCTTTCTCGATGCGCTGGACGACACAGCGGCGCGCTACGGCGCGGTCAACACCATCGCTTGCCGCGATGGGAAAACGACGGGCTATAACACGGACTGCATCGGCTTCGTGCGCGCCATGCAGATGTATTCCCTGCCGCTTGCTGGAAACGCGTTGCTGATCGGCGCGGGCGGCGTCGGGCGCGTGATGGCGTTCGAGGCGGCGCGGGCCGGCTGCCGCATAACGGTGGTCGAGCCGGAGGAGGCGCGCGCCAAAGCGCTGGAAGCTGATTTGCATGCGCTGTTTCCCCAGGCTGAAGCAGTGGGGCTATCCACCGACACGCTGCTTGCACAGCACCAGGGCGGAGAATTCTCCCTGGTGCTCAACGCTTCGCCGGTCGGCATGTTCCCCAAAGTGGACGCCTGTCCCCTGCCGGAAGCGTTCCTGCGGCAGGTTCCCTATGCGTTCGACGCGGTTTACAACCCGGCTGAAACAAAGCTGGTTGCCGCGGTGCGGGCCGGCGGCGGAAAGGCAGAAACCGGCCTGGCAATGCTGGTGCT
Source organism: Candidatus Tabaqchalia intestinavium (assembly GCA_904420005.1). Taxonomy (GTDB): domain Bacteria; phylum Bacillota; class Clostridia; order Oscillospirales; family CAJFTT01; genus Tabaqchalia; species Tabaqchalia intestinavium. Next base: position 2,620 of record CAJFTT010000045.1, read on the forward strand.
GCAGGCAGCCGCCGCGCAGGAAATCTGGTTCGGCGCGCATTTCACGGACATGCAGATCCGCGACGTGCTCGCACAGCTGGCGAAAAAGCTGTAACCGGCGTTCGAGCGCAAGCAGGATCCTTCTTGGGAAAATACCAGGTACACAGGGCCGCACGGGGCGCGCCGTTCAGCGGCGCCAGCCGCCGACAGGAGCGCCGGCTTTGACCCTGGCGCCGTGGATTCGCATGTTTTCCGCCGGCCCCGTCGTGTTCCGGCAGCGGGGAAAGCGCGGCCCACTGCACGGCGCTTTGGTCTCCTCTGCAGTCAGGCCAGACAAAAGCGCCAACTTTCCCCTTCATACACCAAATGAAATAATAAAGAGGGCAGGCAAATGAAAAACATCATTTTGTGTGGCTTCATGGGCTGCGGCAAGACGACGATCGCGCTGCGGCTGGCAGACCAGCTGCAGCGCCCGTATATCGACACGGACGCCGCCGTGGTGGAGCGCGCCGGAAAAAGCATCCGGGAAATTTTCGAGCAAGAGGGGGAGGCGCAGTTCCGTCTGCTGGAGCAGCAGGCGGCCGCGGCGCTGTCCAAACAAGGGGGCTGTATCATCGCCACCGGCGGCGGCACTGTTCTCAACGCCGCCACCGCCCAGCTGCTTCGCGAAGGAGGCACGATCTTTTTCCTGGATGTACCAGAAGCCGAGCTGCAGCGCCGGCTGGCGCGCGTCACCAACCGCCCGCTGCTCAACCGTCCCGATCGTTCGGCCTTCATCACCCGGCTGCTTGCCGTCCGGCGGCCGCTTTATCTCGCCGCCGCGGACGTTGTCATCGACTGCGCCGGAAAAAGCCCGGACGCCGTCTGCGCCGCTATCCTGCAGCACTGTCCGCAGGAATGAAGCGGCGCAGACGCGCCGCTTGCGGCAGGGCCGCCCGCTTTGGCGGTCCCCGCATGGAATGGTCCCCCGCACCGGGAACGCTCCCGGTGCAACGCATTTGTGCAACCGCAGCTTTCCCCTGCGGCGATATCCTGCCGCGCCGGCCAGGGGCATCTCGCCCCTCTTCGGCGCATATCGGGAAAGGGTTCCGAGGTGCCGCTCCTTTCGCCGCCGATTTTCGCTTTTGTTCCAACCGGCTGCATTGCCTGCCGCCGGTTTTACCGACAGCGTGTGTTGAATCCGGTCAGAAAAGCGCCCGGATGGGATCGTTGAAATCCCATCCGGGCGCTTATTTTATGCGGCCACGCGCGGCGCTTACATCCTCTTAGCATTTTCCTGTCCGGCGTCGGACTCGGCCTGCTCCGCCTTGCCCAGCGCAACCTGCCAACGGCCCTGCCGTTTGAGCAAATGCATCAGTCGCAGCGTGGCCAGCAGCATCACGGCAAACATCGCCAGCAAAAACCAGGGAAACGTCTGCGTTCCGGCCAACTGCGCCAGAAAGCTGAACGCCGCAGGCATCGCCATGATCCCGATATAGCTCGCCGCCATCTGCGACCCCATGACGGATTGGGAAAGATCCCTTCCGAAATGGCGCGGCGTCAGATGGATCAGGTTGGGGAAAATCGGGCCGATCCCCAGCCCGGCCAAAAACAGCGCTGCCCCGGCTCCCCAGGCCGGCAACGGCAGCAGCAACAGGAAAATGGCCGCAAACACTACGCCCTGTCCCAGATGAATCAAGCGCCAGCTGGCAATCCGCGCAGCCAGGATTCCCGACAAAAACCGCCCCAGCGCCATGCCGGCATAATACAAAGTCACAACCTGCGCCGCCTCCTCCACCGCCATTCCCTTGGACTGCACAAGAAACGTGCTGCCCCATGTGCCGCAAGTATACTCAATGGCGCAGGAGGACAGGAACACAAACCATACGGTCGCCACAGACGGCATCTTCACCAGTTCCTTCAGGCCCAACAAACGGGAAGGCTGCCGCTCGCCCGCGCCGGCTCCGCCGCCTTCCCATCGCCGCCAAAGCGGCAGCGAAATGATGGTAATCACCGTGATCGCCGCCTGCAGCACAAAGGCCATACGGTACCCACCGCGCCAGTCCGTCTCCTCCGACAGCGCCAGCGACATCAAATACGGGCTGAGCGAAACCCCGATCCCGTAAAAGCAATGCAGAAAATTCATATGCGTCGCTTTGTAATGCAGCGCGACATAATGATTGAGCGCGGAGTCAATCGCCCCGGCTCCCAGTCCCAGCGGTACGGCGAACAGGCACAGCCACCAGAAATTGCCCGAAACGGAAAAACCCAGCAGCGCCGCCGCGGTGAGCGCGGTGCTGGCCGCTGTCACCACGCCCGTTCCGAATCTCTGAATGCAGCGCGCACTCAAAAGGCTGGAGACAACCGTACTGCCGGAAATCAGCAGCGAAACGGCGCTCGCGGCCGCAACCGGCTGCCCGAATTCCGGATAGATCGCCGGCCATGCGGCGCCAAACAAGGAATCCGGCACGCCCAAGCCGACAAAGGCAATATAAATCACAAGCAGAAGCAGCGTCGCCACAATGGCTTTCTCCTTTCTGTCACCTGGCTTCGTGGGTCGCTCGAAACCGGGCCCATTTCCATCGTCCTTGTTTGAATTCCCTTCTTGCCGCGCCGGCTTTCTGCCACCGCAAGGCCCAACCGTTTCCACGGGTGGATTTTTGCAAGGCGCCTGTTTTCACGCTGTATCCTGCCTTTTTTAGATCCTGCATACTAAAATCCTACCCGTCTATTAACGCTCTAACGAAAGCCGGCCGAAGTCCATAGGACTTCGGCCGGTTGTGTCAAGGCGACAGGGAGAAACTCCCTGCCGCCATCCACCTTGCCCGTCGTCTCTCCGATGACCGGCTGTTACTTTCACAGCATGCCGCCGATCTTACTGGATCTCATACAGGCAGACAAACCACGGATGCGCGTATTCAATTCCCTGGTTGCCGGACATCTGCTGCGTACCGAAATGGTAGCTGATCATCAGTTCGCCTTCCTTGGAAATGGACGGATGCGCCTTCGCGTTGTAATTCCACTGATTGAGCGCGCCATACTTCTGCATCGGGATCTTGTACCGCTCGGAGCAGTAGTAGATGTTCTCCGCCTTGGAGAAGATCGCGCCCTGGCCGTTGAGCGAAGTGCTGGTGGACATCTGAATGACGCCGCCCACGCTGCCGACCGTGGAAATGTTGAGATACTGGCCGGCAAACATACCGCTCGTCATCGCGACCACGTTGCCTTCGTTACCGACATCCGACTGGCCGATCACAGAACCCTCATTATCGATCACCGTCTGCAGATCCTTGCTCCACTCTTTGCCGTTCCAGTATTCCAGGTCATAATTTTTGAAATCTTCCGGCAGCGCGCGGGCGACAACCAGCTTGCCCTCGCGGCGGCCATAAATATAGATATATCCGTCGGGATTCGGCATACCCGTGCCTTCCAGGTTCTCCAAAACTGCTTCAAACGTAATCGGATCGCTGCCCTTGGAAACCATGTCCTTCACGACTTCCGGCACAACGCTCAGATCGGGGAACCCGTCCTCGCCCAGCTTGACACGAACCCAGTCGTTACCGATGGAACCGGCTTCCGTATCCCAGCCTTCATACATGTTGGCGTTGACATATAGATAATCATCGATAATCACGCCGTCTCCGACCCAATAATGCTTGGCAAAAATATTGCCGTATGGGTGATTTTCTGAGCCTTCGCCGGCTAGCACAAACTGTACGTTACGCACATCCGGTTCGTCGCCGGTTAGATACATATAGGACATATTGACCCAGCCGGAATGAATCATATCATAGCCCGGATTGGTCGAACTCTTTTGGTAATTGTTGAAATCACCGATCGCCGTATCCTGGAACGTGAAGAGGATCTTGGAATTGTCATTGATTTTGCCGGAAACGTTGGTGCCGTCAAGCGCATACGAGTTGCAGCCGTCAGCGCCGATCCAGCCGCCCTGCCGCATAGAATTGGGGCCCTCTCCGCGGTACGCCGTATTGGCGCCCGTATAATCAAAGGTGCCAGAGGTGGAGAACAGACCCGTCCATTCACGGGAAGGCTCCACAGCCCAGCCCTTGCCGGCGATCAGTTCCAGGCCAGCCAGACCGAAGTTAACCTTGTTGGTCGGATCTTCATAGTTCCAGTCCGGACGGATCTTGATGTGCTGCACCTGCACGCCGTTGAAGCTGATCTCAACGCTCGACTTCATGCCGTCCTTGCCGGTGCCCTGCTTGATGACCACATCGTCGCCGATCTCCAGCGGGATCCAGTCGCCCTGCAGGAAATCGAAGCTCTGCTCGATCACGTTGCCGCTCTCATCGGTGGTGTTCTCGATGGCGCAGGGCTCGCCTGTGGTGTACCAGATTTTCAGCTCCTGAATGCCGTTCTGCAAGGCTTCCGGATCGTTATAATTCCACAACACCAGCTTGTCGATCGGATAAGTTCCGTCGAGGCTGAGGATGAGCAGCGCCTCCGCGCGGTTGCCCTCCACATACCACATGTTGTTGGGATCGTTGCTGACTTTGCCTTCTCCCGTGCCGCCATTTTCCATACCCAGGCCCAGCGCGAGATTCTCCGGATGGTCGTCCTCCGCATTGGGAGTGAAGGCTTCATACGGAACCGCCTGTCCCGCCTGCGGACGGATCTTATGCTTGAAGAGACGGATCTCCGACAGACCGTAGCCGCTGCCGCCGTGGTTAGAGACCGGCGTCAGACGGATATACCGGCCCGCAACGCCGCCGAAATTGATGCTGCTGTCTTTATTAACCGCGACATTGCCGCCGTATTCGTTATTGTCATCGGCGCTGTTCATACCCAGCTCGAACGTGCCCAGCTCGGTATAATTCTGCCCGTCCATGGAATACTCTACTCGAAGCTCCCGGACGCCGCTGTTGAGATTGTCGGGATCATTATAATTCCAAACAAACAGCTGGCCCAGGCGGATTCCGATACCGGCGTCAAACACGATGCTTTCCGCCGTGTCGCTGTAATACATATCCTCCGTATCCGTCCCATGGAGGTGATTGGGCGCTTCCAGGCCGCTCATCCCGCTGTCGTTGACCAGCGCTGCATACGCATCTTCCGTCGTCAGCGGCGCAAATTCGCCCACAACATAGGTCATCTCTCCCAGGTTATTGGTTCTGCAGCTGGCAAACAGGCCAACCGACATCGCCGCAACCAAAGACAACGAAACCGCTTTCATGATTCTTGAAATCATTTTGTGTTTCATAAAATCACTGTTTCCTTTCTTCCAAAATTTGACCAGACAGATTCCGTCTCTTTTGTCTATTATAACGAATTTCCCTTTGAAATGCAAACATATTTTTCTCGCGACGCCCAAATTCATATATTATTCATAATTTTATTTATCCTTATATTCACGAATGATAAATCGTTTTCTTTTCACCCGCAACGCAGACCAAGCGCCGTATATTCCACCTATGCCGCGGTATACTAAAAAAGGGCGGATTCTGTCTTTCCGTCCTTTTACAATCCAAGTCATTATTCGATCATCAAAAAACAAAGGAGCAGTGAATCATATGAAAAGCAGAAAAGTGCTTTTTTGCGCGACCTTGGCGGCCGCGGCCATGCTGCTTGCCTCGTGTTCGCCGGCAGGCGACACGAGCGCTTCCTCCGATGCAGTGGATCCGACCCGCTCGAGCACCGGTACCCCTTCGGATATTCACAGCGCGAACGACAGCAGCGATGGGCTGATCAGCCGAATTGAGGGCGGCGTGGACGATATCGTCAGCAAGGTGGAAAGCGCCGTCGACGATTTCGTCAGCAAGGCGGCGGAGAATGGTTCCGTAAGCAGCGATTAATTGTGCATTCCTTCCCGGGTTTTGCCTGCCCCGGGTCGGACAATGGCAGAGGGAAAGGAAACCACCGGTATGGGTTCCTTTCCCTCTGTGCGTTCTCGCAGCTGGACGCGTGCGGCAGGCTATGCTATAATGAGGAAAACTGAAACAAGCGAGGGGAACAAGATGGATTTAGAGCAGCAAATGCGCCATATTCTTACCGGGGCAATGTACAACGACCTCACCCCCGAGCTGAAAGCCGCGCGGGAGCGCGCTGTGCTTCTGACGAACGACTATAACGCCAGCTTTGGCCGGCCGCAGCAGGAACGCGAAGCCATTCTGCGCCGCCTTTTGGGCCGCATCGGCGACGATGTGCATTTCGAGCCCAGCTTTCGTTGTGAATTTGGCTTCCATATTTTCATTGGCAATCATTTTTACGCCAATTTTGACTGCGTCATGCTCGACGGCGGCGGCATCGAGATCGGCGACCACGTCCTGCTCGGGCCGCGCGTCGGGATTTATACTTCCAATCATGCACCCGACGCACAGGAACGAGCCAATGGTGCATGCTATGCCAAAAAGGTCGTGATCGGCAACCACGTCTGGATCGGCGCCGGTGTCCACATCAATCCGGGCGTCACCATCGGGGACAACACCATCATCGGCTCGGGCAGCGTCGTGACCCGGGACATTCCCGCCAACGTCGTCGCGGCGGGGGTGCCTTGCCGCGTCGTGCGCGCCATCACGGAGGCGGACCGCACCGGGTATCAGCCGGACGCCGCGCTGTAACGCGGCAACGCTTTCGCCGGCACAACGGGTACCGGCCCCGGCACTTCGCCGCAATGCGCGCGGTCTTGGAACCATTTCGGGAATCCCGCCTGATCCGCTTCACCTCGCTTCCCCTGCAAAAAGAGTGCGCACTCTCACCGTGCGCACTCTTTTTGCCGAAAGGCCAAGTCTACCGCCATATCTCGTCAGCCCGCCTTTCCGGCTGGCCGATTCACAGCCACCGGCAACGCTGCATATCCACCTTGCCGTCCGCCAGAAACAGCACGCCCTCTTCCTCCAATAACCGGCGCTGCACTTCCGGGCCTCCAAACGCAAATCCCGTACAGACGCTCCCATCCTTGAACACGACGCGATGGCAAGGAATCTCCCCGGGAAGCGGATTGCGATGCAGCAGAAATCCTACCCCGCGCGCTCCACGCGGGTTTCCCGCCATCGCCGCAATCTGACCATAGCTTGCGACACGGCCGCGCGGGATCTGCCGTACCGCATCGTAGACCCGTTGCGAAAATTCCTTCATCCCGCACCCTCCTTTTTCATGGCAGCCGCCCAACGCAGCCCACCGGGCAAAAAAGCCGCCCGGTGATCGGAATCCCAGGCGGCTTCTGCTTTTCGTCGATATTTACGTCCGCTTTCCGGCCGCGGTCTCAGGCGTCCTTTTTGATGAAACGCTCGATTGTTTTGAGGAACAGATCGATGTTGTCTCCCTCGAGACGCATATTGAAGGTACCGCTGCCCAGCGAAAGGATTCCCAGCACGCTCTTGCCGTCCACACAGTACGGCGGGTTGCCGATATAGATATTTCCCTTATAAAGGACGGACATTTCGCAGAAATCCTGCGCATCTTTGACGGTTACAAACTGTACTTTGAGCTCTCTTTCATTCTTCGCCATCTTCCCGTTTCTCCTTTCTTCAAATTCAAAAAAAGTGTATCACACTTCGGACAAAATTGCAATGGCGCAATGCATAAGTTTTTTGTTTGCGCGCTGCCTGCGGCGCAAAGCGCAAGGACGGCTGCGAAAAAACAGCGTGATTGGAGCAGACGCGTCTATGTATGGCGGCGTCAAAAACAGAGAAAGCCGTCCGGATGGACGGCTTTCCACTCGGTTACGGCCAAAGCCCTGGGCTTCACTCCGCCAATTTGCGCTCCAACCAGATGGACGCGATCTCCAGCGCGTCGGCAAGATTATTCTTATCGCTCTTGCTGACCACCATCTCCTGCGGCGGGCAATCCGGCGCGGTGCACAGCAGATGGACAAGAATCTTCTTGGACATCTTGAGTCCCCGCTCGTCCTGTGCCTCCTGGATCGTCAGTTCACAGACATAACCATCCGCCATGTTGCCGTAATAAATCTTATTCCCACAGCGAACCAGCGGCCGGTTCTTATACATCAGAAATGCGTTTTTTTCGGCCATATCGGTTTCCTCCCGTTCCTTTCATCAAAAAGCGCGCCGAGCCCGCGCAAAGCTGCAAGCCCGGCCGCACCGCAACGATCCGTTTCATAAATGCCGTCTCAGCAACGCGGATTGCCGACTGCATCGGCATTGGAGGCATAATTATTGTATTCATCCGTATATACGGGCTCATCCGAACAGCTGGCAGCAACGCACACCAGCGCCGCCAAAAGCAGACAAGCCGCCAGAATCTTGCGAAAATGCTTCATCCATAATTCCTCCTGTTTGAAAATGAAACATAACTCCCATTCATATCTTCATTATAAAGGTAAACGCCGCCGCTGTCAACTGTCAATATTTTATGCAGAATTTTTGGTCGACAAATGGAGTGGCAGTCCGCCGCACCGCAGCAGCCGCAGAACCAAGGTACAGTACGCAGAAAAGGCGATCCCCGGTAGTCCGACCGCACGGGCGCGGCGGCCCGCCGGGGGAAGAAAGCATTTTTCCCATATGGATGGCGGTTCGCTTCTGCGCTGTTTTTATTCGAATTCCGGCGACCTTCTTATGCCCGTGCCAGCTGCCGTCATCGAGCTATCGACAGCTTGACAAAACGCCGTCCCGCGCCGCATACGCTGCGCAAAGGCCATTTTCCCGGAGGAAAATTCTGCAGGGTGGTGAGAAAAGCAATGTGCCGGCGCATCCTGCGATACGCCGGCACTGCCAAATGGAACCTTCTCAAAGCAACGGATCTAGCCCTTTTCTATGCGATCTGTTAGCGGGCCTTTTTCGCCGCGCGCGCCATGCCGAAGCTGACAGCCGCCGCAACCGCGACCATCGCCACTACTGCCGGGAACTCCACACCGGTCTTGGGCGTGTCGTCTTTGCCATCGTCCGGCGTCTGTGTATCGTCGCCCGGGGTCTGGGTGGCACCGTCGCCGCTCATCGTGCCATAAACCTCAAATTCCCAGATGGACGGCTCGCTCTTATATTCGCCGTTTTTGTTGGTCGCCTTATGCACCACAACGCGAACGTAACGCGCTTCGATTTCGTCGAACTTCAGTTCATCGACATAGCCCTTGCTGTTTTTGCCATTGGTGACCTCCTGGTCGTATTTCGCGTCGGTCAGCGTAATGTCCTTCCAGCTGGCGTCGCTGTCCGGATTCTCCGTGCAATACTGCAGCGTGAAGCCTTCCTCAGAATGATCCGCGCCCGCTGTATCCCACACGATGGTGATCGCGTCAATTTTCGCATTCGCGCCCAGATCCACGCCAAACCAGATGTCCGCGCCAAACACGCCGTTCGCGTCCATCTTGGTGTCATCCTTCGTCAGGCTCCAGCGCGTATCGCGGTTGCCGTCCAGCGCTTTGGCCGCTTCATAGGAACCGTTGGCGTCCTCTGGCTTGGTGTTTTCAATGCTGACCATCGGCGTTTTTCCCAACGCGATATTATCATCGGCCGCAAACGCCGTGGCCCCCATCGCGGTAACCAAGGACAGCGCGCACAGGGCTGCAATCATCTTTTTCATACCGTAACAACCTCCTGCTCTTCTTCTGCATTGCCGATACAGTGATTTCTGTATCTTTCGATTTTAGTGTAACAATTTTCCACATTGACGTCAAGTTTTTCCGTGCACTATTTACAATTTCGCAGTTCATAATTACAATAATATTGCGAAAATACCATAAAATCCTTCACAGGCATTGTATTCGGGCCAAGCTCTTTTTTCTCTATCCCTGTAGCATTTATATTTAACTCTGTAAAACGCATGAAGAAAAGCTCTTTATTTTCTTCCGCCTGATGATTTCTTCCATACGCTATTTTCCACGTTGCAAATTTCCAAAATACAAAAATATATCATTTTTCTATATTTTATCCTGCTGACTTGCGGAAGATGAATTGTTTCTGTTGAATTTTGTCAGCAATATATATCCAAGCTTCTGCCTGCCTTCGCCGTCAATCCCCTCCTTTCCAACGCAGCGTTCTCTCGCTTGTCCCCGCTCTTAATGGTCTTTCGTTTGGCGCACCGCTTGCGCCTCGATTTTCGTTTCACCTCCCCTCCCGTTTCATTGCGTCGATCACGTTTGCCCTTGCCTCCTCTCGACTTTCAAAGCAAAGAAGGAGAGCGAGAAACTGCGCCTCGCTCTCCTTGTTAAATTTCCAGACACTATCGCGGGAAAGTGCATCCGCTTGCGTCTCTGCCCTTCCCCCGTTGTGTTAATTCTCTTTTCTGCGCATGGTTACCACTGTGCACACAGCGCCCAACGCCGCGCAACCTGCCGCCATCATCGGGAACGCAGCGCCGGTCTGCGGAACTTCTGGTTCATCATTCGGCGTTTCACTCGGGTTGTCGTCCGGCGTCTCGCCAGGTTTGTCATCCGGCGTCTCGCCAGGATCAGTCCCGGGCGTTTCGCCGCCCGCTGCCGCCAACACCTGCATTTCGTAGATCGAATACGCAAAGATCGTCGCCCGTCTTGTCCCGTATATCCGCACATAGCGCGCCGTAATCTCTTGCTCGAAGTCATGCTGCACCAGTCCGCCCGCGCCGTCCGTCACTTTCACCATCGTCGTCCAGGTTTCCGCATCATCACTGACCTGAATTTCATAGGCCGACGCATAGGCCGCCTCCCAATACAGCCGCACGCCCGTGATCGCAGTCGGCGCTTCCAGATCGACATACAGCCAGGACGGATCTTTCGCTTCCGACTCCCAGCGGCTGGCATCGCCATCCGTCTGGCCGTCGAAAGCCTTATCCGGCGTGTGCCCGCTCTGCGTCGAGGAAGCCGTCGCCGGCTTACCCGCAGAGACAACCAGATCTCCCGCCTCGAGGGTATATTGCAGCGTCGTGCTCTGCGTGTGCTCCACCGTATCGGTCAAACGCTTGTAACCGTCAAGCAGGACCTCGACCTCATAGGTACCAGGCATGGATTTGAACTTAACCTCGCCGTTTTCATCCGCGATACGCAGGTTGCGGCCCATCGCCACACGCGCGCCCGGCGCCGTTTGGATCGTGGTCTCGACCAGCGCCCCATTCGGGCTATTAAATACTTGCTCATAAAAACCCGCTGCAATAACCATATAGCCGCCCGAATTGCCATGCAGGCCATCCGGGAAACACTCCGGCATATCTGCCGTCATGGTGTTCATATCCACCAGCGGGACATCCAGCTCCTCCGCCAGCTCAATTTGCATTTGACGAATGCGTTCATTCACGTTTCGAACGTCACTCATGAGCATCGAATAGGCGTGCGGGCTGGTCGCAATATACAGCTTCGATCCCGCGTCCAAATATGGCTGCACCAGCGTCTTGAAATCATTTTTATAATATTCGTCGATATGTTGATAGTTATTTGCGCCGCCGTCGTTGGTTCCCATCATGAAAATGACGATGTCCGCGCCATATTCCTTACTTTCCCGGTACTGCGTGCTGTCCTGCCAGAACGGATCCCTTGTGCCGTCATTTTTAAGTAAGCGCACCGCCGCACCGCCAAGGCCGAAGTTTTTCACTTCATAGCCGTCTCCGAGCATCTCCTGCAGATAAGACGGCCAGTTGACGTCCCCGCTGCCCGCCGTGATGCTATCGCCCACGCAAGCGACCTTGATCTTCTCCTCCGTCCCCGCCGCAGCGGCCGTCGGCGCGCCCGCTGCAAGGCAGGTAACGCCAAGAGCAGCCGACAGCGTCAGCCCCAACATGCGCTTGAAAAACCTCATGATTCTCCGCTCCTTCTTTTCCACAATTGCAGCCTTTTGCTGCTTCGTGTCCTATACTATCATATTATACCACAATTTTCAAGCATTTTGTTTTTTATTTTTAATATATAGTCCAAAATATCGTTTGATTTATTGCATTTTCTCATTTTTATGTGTAAATTTAGTGAAATTTCCAATGCGATATCATGACGCATTCGCGGTTGTTCGGCCGCATATTCCGGTTGTTCGGCCGCTAATGCTGCCCGAATGCATGGACGCGAGTCGAAGCCGTTGCATAAGTTTCTGGCGCCCAAAAATTCTGCATATCGCCGCGGATACAAAAAGAGAAGATCACGGTGAACGTGCTCTTCTCTTTTTGTATCTCAAATCCAATCAGAAATGATGCGCCTCATACGGAAAACAGCTTTATTCCGTCATCTTTTTCCGCAGGCAGATGACCGCCACGCAAGCCACCGCAAGCACCGCGACGACGCTCAGCGCGATCATCGGGAACTGCACGCCCGTTGTGGGCGTTTCGGGATCAGAGGTCGTTGCACCGTCTCCGGGCTGCGACTGCACATCAGAATCCGTATCCGGCTGCGACTGCGTCGTGTCGTCTTCGCCGTCGTCCGGCTCGGTCCATTCGCCGCCGCCCATGTTCTGCAGCACCTGCATCTCATAAATCGATACGGCGTCTTTATCCGCATTGGGATTGTTGCATGCATTGAACACAATCCGCACATACCGCGCTTCCACCTGCTCCAGCACGCGGCTGTCCACGGTATCCTGATTATCCGTAACCTCCAGCACCGTAGTCCACTCGTTCTTGTCGTTGCTGATCTGGATGTCATAAGCCGTTCCATAATAATCATACCAGTAGAACCGCACGCCGTTAAACGACATCACTTCTCCAAGATCCACCATCAGCCACGGATGCGCACCGTCATTGATGCCTTCCTTTTTATAGTCCACAGCCCAGCGCGAAGTCGAAGAAGTATCCCCGTCAAAGGCAAGCTGCGGCGGATAATTGGTTCCCAGATCCGCATAGTTCTCATACGAGGACGCCTCTGCGTCCTTACCCAGCGCAATATTGATCTCGCCGGGCACGAGCGGATATTCCAGCGTCGTGTTGCCCGTCACTTCAATGGTATCCACCACGCGCTGGAAATTCGACTTGAGCACTTCCAGCTCATACGTGCCGTCGAGCATCTTCATCGTCGCGACGCCGTTGTCATCCGCCTTGCGGATATTGAGGCCGATCGTCACCGTCGCGCCCGGCTCGGTCTCGACAGAAACCGTGGCCAGATCCGGCAGCGTGTTGTCAATCTTCTGGAAAATCTGCTCATAGAAATTCGAGGCGATCGCCGCGTAGCCGCCGGTATTGCCATGCAGGCCGTCCGGGAAGCATTCCGGCATGCCGTCGGTCAGCCGGTTCATGTCCACCAGATCCATGATCTGCTCCGGGTACTGCGCCTGCAGGCTCTTCTGCAAGGCGACGACTTCGTTATAAATCTCGTCGTTGACCCGGGTATGCGTGCCCGCATACGCATGCGTCGGCGTCGTGATATAAATCTTGGAGCCATTCTCCAGATACGGCTGGATCATCTTGGTGTAATCCGTGGCAAAATAATCCTTCGCTTCGCCGGCTTCGTTGAAATAGCCGTCGTTCGTACCCATCATGACGATGACAATGTCCGCGTCATATTCCGTGCTGCCGATATACTGTTCGCTTTTATACCAATAATCATTATACTGGTTATTGTCATGCGGCCAGTATTCCCGGACCCGGGAACCGCCCTTGCCGAAGTTCTTGACTTCGTAGCGGTCGCCAAGCATATTCTGCAGATTGTCCGGCCAGTTCAGGTTCGTACCCTGCCCCTGCGTGATGCTGTCGCCCACGCAGGCGACTTTCACCTTCTCGGTCGGCTCTGCTGCAGAAGCCGATACCATCCCCGCAGAAAGGCCTGTCACCGCCAGCGCCGCCGACAGGGATACGCCGAGGATCCTCTTGAAAATGCCCATTTTCTTTCTCCTTTCAGCAATGCGTTTTGCCTCAAACAAAACAAATGGCTGCTTTATTTTCCGTCAGGGGGATCCCTTGCAGAGTACCGGCCAACCCTTTTGTTTCTTTTTTATTATAGCACACGGTCCTGGAAAATCAAGCGTTTTATCGTCAAATCGCATAAAATTAATTCAGTGATCAACAATATCCTTGCGCTTTTTCCCATTTATGGAAACGCCAGGCGCTGGCCCCAACCGCTTGTCTTATCGATCTTTCCCTTTCCCCGGCGCGGCCGCCGCGCTTTCCTTTCGTTCGCCCGAATGCGCACTGCGCACAGGCCTGCACGCACAAGATTTCGGAAAAAGTTTCGTCCTGCGTTTGTCGCAAAGCTTCGAGCACCGGCCGCGGCAGCCCATATTGGAGATATTACATTCGGCGGGCATGGAGCAACATGCCCGACAGCGGGAATCGGCGCGGACGGCGTCGAATGCATTCGGCGGGCATCAACCTGCCGTCGTGCCGCGGCCTTGCCCGTGCCCCTTCCACCGCTGGGGCCATAGAGTTTTTCGGGAGGAAAACGGACACAGGCCTCGCTGACAAGGCTGCCGGGCGCTCTCCCGTGGGCGAGGAAAACGCAGCTTGCCGTTTGTTTGGTATCACAAAAACCGTGTTTCCCTTTGTCCACCGAGGGTTCCGTCCGGACTGCAAACATTATCCTTGTTTCCTGCAATGTGCGTTTATAGCAGATACGACAACTGGAAAAAAATTCGATTTTTGTAGGATTGTCAAACATCTTGTACAGTCAGAGAAAGGAAAAAAGCAGCGAGTTTTTCTTTCGGAGAGAGCCAGCCAAGGGGACGCA
>CAJFTT010000046.1 GCA_904420005.1 Candidatus Tabaqchalia intestinavium
AGCGTCCCCTTGGCTGGCTCTCTCCGAAAGAAAAACTCGCTGCTTTTTTCCTTTCCCTGACTGTACAAGATGTTTGACAATCCTACATATTTTTATTTTTGTAGCGCTGCAAGAAAATTGGATAGCAAATAGAAGGATAAGGGTTTTAGGATCACTTGTTGTGCGTTTGCCCCTTCCGCGATAAACGTTGAACTGGACGATCTTGTCATTAAGAGCGCAAAAAACAGCTGGAAATTTGGGCAGAAATTTTGTTTTTGCATTTATAAAAAATTCACAAAGACGGCATGAATGATTTGGTAAAAATAACAATGGAAATTTTTGGGAAACAACAGTATAATAATATTGGAAATTTCCAGGAAAGGATTGTGAAAAAATGAAAAAGATCGTGAAGCGAGGATTCGCCGGGATGCTTGCGACGACTATGCTGTTTATTGGCGCGTTTGCAGATGCTGTCCCGACAACAGTGGCCCTGGAAGAAGAAAGAGACTATACCCAAACATTGCAGGAAAAAACTGAAGAAATTGTTGCGGAAATACCAGAATTGCGAGGACAGTATGAGCGGCATTTTGTGCGTGGCGACGGTAGCTACATAGTCGTGACCTATCCTGAGGCGGTCAGCTATCAGACAGACAGCGGCGCGTGGGTAGAAGCCGACAATACGCTCAGTCCGACCACGGTGGAAGGGTTGGAACGGCTGGAAAATAATAATCCTTCGTTTGGCGTATCTTTTGCGGCAGATGCTGCACAGGAAGAATTGGTGAAAATGGAGAGCGGGGAGTATGACCTCGCGTGGAGCATCCGGGCGCAGCAGACCTCTGACAAAAAGAGCGTGCTGCAAAATACGCTGCCGGGGCTGCTTTTGCCTCGGGCGTCAAGTATAGCACAGCCCATGAGCGGAGCGCAGCTCCTTGAAGATGAAATTGCGGAAGAGGAAGCTGCACAGACCGTTGCCGACCGTACGATTTCTCAAGTGTGTTATTATGACGCATTTGCGGACGGTGTGGATTTGCGTTACAGAATTTCTCAGCATAAGGTCAAGGAAGATATTATACTTTCTACCAAGATGAATACGGCTTGGGTATTTGAGATTGCAATGGACACGGGAGGTTTACAAGCTGTTTTGCAGGAGGACCGCCGTGTGGATTTTCTGGATCCGCAGGGAACGGTGCGTTTTACAATGCACGCCCCCTATATGATAGATGCAGCGGAACAGGAAAGCTACGCGATTGATGTAACGGTGGTACAGGAGGGGAATGACTGTACGATAACGCTCCGGCCCGATTCGTCTTGGCTGCAGGCAGAGGAACGTGTTTATCCGGTAACCATTGATCCGTTGATGACGACAGACGGATATGGAACAAATGTTGTGGATACCTATATCCAGCAAGGCAGTACGGTCAACCATAAAAATGATGTTAAAATGTTTGTTGGATATTTTCAAAATAAGACCAGCCGTGGATATTTGAGGTTTATTTCTTCTCCCGCCATTCCGACTTCGGCGACGATTTTGGATGCAAAGCTCTATGGTACAACAACACAGGCTACGACAACCTGCGGTGGATTGAGCCTGTATGCAGTTAGAAGTAGCTGGGATGTGGATACAATCCGTTGGGATAATCAGCCGAGCTTATATGGTCCGGTATGTAGTAACGTGACGTTTAATTCCTTAAAGCAATTTGTGTTTGATATAACGGAAGAGGTACAATATTTTTATGATCATAATATGACGGCGTATGGCTATATGGTTCGATATACGGATGAAACTGCCCAAAATGATTATAACGCGATTTATTCTCAACAATATGACGGCGGTTCCTGTTGTCCGGTGCTGAAAATCACATACAAGTTCCCGGTACCGACAGGGGAAACTGCCGGAATCAAATCCGGAAAGATTTATACGATGGTTCATGAACCGACCAATCAACATTTGACGGTAAATGGATCATCCAATATGTCTATAGCGACGCCTGATAAGTATAAAACTGCATTCTCAATGCAAAGATTCAAACTGGTTTATATCTCGAATGGTGAATATAAAATCGAATGTGTACATGCGCCAGGAAAGGTACTCTCAATTCAAACACACTATGTGGGAATTTACACTGATGCAGGTGCGGATGCCCAACGATGGTATTTGAGACGAAAACCAGATGGTACTTATATGGTAATTAACAAGTCTAGTCAAGCTGGACAAATGTATGTAACACCCAGTGGAGATATATATTATGGCACACTAGTAAATGGAGATGAACAAAAATATGTTTGGAATATAAAGGAAATCAAGACGTTTTACATAAATAATCGTTATGATGATTCTTTCAGAAATGAATATGGGGATACAAAAGCAAAAGCCGTTATAAATGAGGCGCATGCCTTTGCGGCAGAAGTATATAGTAAATTTGGAATTGCTATTTTGAATGATGTAGCACCGTATTATCAAAAATCTACATTAGACTTATGCCCTAATGGACAAAATGCTCCATGCTCTTCCTCATGTAGTGCAACATGTAGTGCCCACCATAAAAACATTGTATCTGAACTGAATAGAATGTACCAATCGGACAGAAATGTAAATCGTATATATGTTTTGTGGATGCAAAGGCCAGATAATACTGTTTGTATGGGAAATCATGAACTTCTACAAGGAACTCTTGGCGTTTCTTTGAGAGGATATCCCGTGATTTCAATGATACAAAATTGTAGAAATACAGAAGAGGGAGAACTTGCGTGTTCGAGTCTAGTGTTAGCGCATGAACTTGCGCATTGCTTTGGACATGATGATGTATATGATACTATAGGCCATGATACATCGGGAAAATTTCAATGTATTATGGAAAGATATGAATGGAATTATGTAAATGGAGGAAGAATAGATGAAGCGTTTTATGCAGATATACTCTCCGGAGAAGATGCATTTTGTGAAGATTGTGAAGAGAAAATGAGAATGTATCTAGCGAATGCTTCATTTGCTGCGTAATTAATGTGGGTGGTCAAAAATGAAAAAAAGCGCAGTTATTTTAGTAATCTACATTATTATAATTAGCTTATGTACATCCTGTGTGGGACATCCGGGAGAAACCTCGTCGCTTTCAGGTCACACCAGCCCTTGGGTTGAAAAAGTGGACGGGCGATATTATTTGAATTTTCCGGAGGGCAATACCATCGCACAGGATCCGTTGACAATGACGGTTGTGAGTCAGCCGATGCAATTTGAAACGATAGAAACGTTCGTCCAAACGATGCAAGATTTGACTTTTTCAGAAGAACAGAAAATGTTCGCCAAAACGCAGGGGATTCAAACCGGACACGGAATTCTCTTTTTGAACAATGAGAAATTTTATGCGCCGTCGCAACTGCCGGACGGCTTGACGCTCGACCCGGGGGTGTATTGGGATCAGGTATATGCATACTACTTCTCCGCGACGGACAAAGATGGCGCGCAATATACCATTCGGATTCTCGAACCGGGAGGCAAAGGGGAACCGGACTCGTTTGCTTCCAATGCATCGGCCGAGACCTGGGAATTTACAACCGAAGAGGTGCAATACCAGGCAGAAGTGGTGCCGGGAGATGCCGGTACGGAGCTGACGGTGTATGGAAAACGAGGGGAAATGTATTTCAAAATTCATGCGTCAGGCCTGCAACGCGCGGTGACGGAAGAGTTTATTTGCGCGTTTGTGGTAACGCAGATAAATGCGTAACATACCCTTGGTGGATGAAGGGCGGTGCCCGGCAAAGAAAACGGCCAGCTCGTGCGCATTCCCGGCCGCCAGGGTCCATGCGTTTTGGAGAGAGGAAAAACACCGCCGGCAAGGTTGATGAGACAACCGGGCGCTCACCCGGTAAGGAGCGAAAATGTGACCGGTTGCCTGTTTGGCTCCGAAAAGCCGTATATCCCATTGCAACCGAAGGCTGCGCATAGGAGGGGGATGGGCCAAAGAGAAGCACAAACGTCATTGTTTGGCACCGCTTTTGAAAGGGGAAACGTTTTTCGCGCCAACCGCGGAAATTGGCGTGTTTCCGCGGTTGCAATCTCACTGTGGAGATTGCAACCGAGCGTTTTCCATTCCTTTCGAGCCTGCCCGGTCGGGGCCGGGGAATCAATCCCAACTGTTCGCGTTGCGCAGAAACGAGCGGAGATAATCAAAAACAGGAACGCTTCGCCTGGCTTTCAGGCAAAGCGTTCCTGTTTGCGCTCGCTTCCTCCGCAGGAAAGCGAGGATCGTTATTGCGGCGCTTCCTCCGCGGGCGCGGTGTTAAGCACCTGCACTACGATCTCCAGCACGTGCCGTGAGTCGGTTTTTGTCACTGTGACGCGGAGGTTTTCCCAGGAGAAGCGGTCGCCGGCGGCGGGAATGTTCCCTGTGTGCTCCACCACCCAGCCCCCGACAGTTTTTGCATCCAGGTCGTCCTCTTCCTCCAGCTGGAAGAAATCGAGGAATTTATCCAGGTCGGTGCTGCATGCGACGCGATATTCCTGCTCGCCGATTTTCTGGATTTCCTCGAGCACCTCATCGTGCTCATCCCAGATTTCGCCCACCAGCTCTTCGAGCACATCCTCCAGAGTGACGATCCCTTCCGTGCCGCCAAACTCATCTGCCACGACCGCGAAATGCGACTTGTTCTTTTGCAGCAGGCGCAGCAGGTTGGAAATCTTGATGGAAGGTGTGATGAACAGCGGCGCGCGGATAACGTCCTTGAGCGCCCTGTCTTTATTTACGACCTCGTTATGGAAGTCTTTTTGATAGAGGATACCCTGAATGTCGTCGAGATTTTCTCCGTAAACCGGAAGACGGGAGAAGCCTGTTTCCTCAAATGTGCGCGCGATCTCCTCTGCTGTATCGTCCAGCGCCACGGCCGCGACATTGACGCGCGGGGTGAGAATGTCGATCGCCTTGAGATCGGTGAATTCGATCACGCTATGGATCAGCTCGCTCTCTTCCGCATCGATTCCGCCGTCCTGCTGCGCTTCATCCACGATGGTGAGCAACTCTTCCTCGGTGATTTTCTGCTCGCCGCGTACGCGGAAAATCTTGTTGAGCAGTTTTTTCCATTGCGTGAAAAGAAAATTGAGCGGGGTGAGCAGCACGATGAGCACCCGAAGAATCGGCGCGGAAAAGATCGCGAAACGCTCCGGCGATTCTTTGGCGAGGCTTTTCGGCGAGATTTCCCCGAAAATCAGCACCAATACGGTCATGATAACTGTCGAGAGCGTCACACCGGCATCCCCAAAATATTGAGTGAAAAGGATGGTGGCGAGGGAGGCGGAAGCGATGTTGACGACGTTGTTGCCGATGAGGATGGAGGACAACAGTTTGTCATAATTTTCCAGCAGACGCAGCGCCAGTGCGGCCCGTTTATTGCCGCTCTCGGCCATGTTTTTCATCCGGATCCGATTGAGCGCAGAGAACGCGGTTTCCGTGGCGGAGAAATAGGCGGACATCAAGATCAGCGCGGCGATGACCAGAATCAATATGGTACTCTGACTGTCCATGTAGCAAACACTCCTGCCCGGACGCGCCGGGGCTTTGATAAAAAATTTGTCCACTGAGGGTATTAATACATAAAAAATTTTCTCAGTTGCTATAGTATTATAGCGGACTTAGCCCAGAAAATCAACGAAAACACCCATTTTTTGGTTGAACTTTTCTGGGCTTTGCGGGGCAAATGAGAAAATCATCTTGAAAAAATCGGAAACATATGTTAAAATTCTTTCTATAATGACAATGAAACGCGTCATCAGCAAAATGCAACGGCAGCGCAGGAGTATCCTTTCCGCAGCGGTTCCAGAGACGGGGAGAATGGTGAGAATCCCCGCCGAACGGGGAAGGAGAATGCGGCGCTGCGGCACGGGGGAGGAAATGCCCCTGCGGTTGCCGCCCCGTTACAGGCGGGCTGAGAGTATAATTCCGAAGTGGGACCGCGTTGCGACGCCTTCGGCTGGATTCGTCCGGCTGGAGGCGATTATTTTTCTTCCCTGGCGATAGGGGGAAAGGAGGAACGTATATGTTTGAGAAACTCAAGCAGGATATCCGCCGCGTCAAAGAGGTGGACCCGGCCGCGCGCAGCAGCCTGGAAATTTACCTGCTGTATCCTGGCCTGCATGCCGTGCGCAGCCATCGGCGCGCGCATTGGTTTTACCGGCACGGGCTGTTTTTCCTCGCGCGATTCTGGTCGCAATGGTGCCGCCGCCGCACGGGGATTGAGATCCATCCCGGCGCCGTGATCGGGGACGGCCTGTTCATCGACCATGGCGCGGGCGTCGTGATCGGCGAGACGACGGTCATCGGCAATAACTGCGTGATTTACCAGGGCTCGACGCTGGGCGGCACGGGCAAGGAAACCGGAAAGCGCCATCCGACGTTGGGAGACAACGTCATGATCGGCAGCGGCGCGCGCGTGCTTGGTCCGATCACGATCGGGGACAACGTCAAGGTCGCGGCGGGCGCCGTGGTGCTGCAGGACCTGCCGCCCAATTCCACCGCCGTCGGCGTGCCGGCGCGCGTTGTCCGGCAGGACGGCGTGCGCGTGAAGCGGGATATGTGCGACCAGATCCACATTCCCGACCCTGTGGCGCTGGAGTTTTGCAAAATGCGCGAGCGTATCGCAGAGCTGGAACGCCGCGTTGCAGAACTGACGGAAAAAAAGGCGGACTGAGGCGAAAGCCGGTCTGGATCGACGATTTATGAAATGGGAAAAGGAGATGCGTTCCTGTATGAAGCTGTACAACACCCTCACCCGCAAGAAAGAAGAATTTGTTCCTATGGATCCGCAGAATGTGCGTATGTACGCCTGCGGTCCGACGGTGTATAATTTCATTCACATCGGCAATGCACGCCCGCTGGTGTTGTTTGACGTGCTGCGGCGGTATCTGGAGTACCGGGGTTACACCGTGCGTTTTGTGCAGAATTTCACCGATGTGGACGACAAGATCATCCGCCGCGCCAATGAGGAGGGCGTCTCCTCGCGGCAGATCGCGGAGAAATATATCGCGGAATTCCAAAAGGATGCCGAGGGGTTGGGGGTCCGTCCGGCGACGGTGCATCCGCGCGCGACGGAGAGCATGGACGCGATCCTGTCGCTCATTTCCACGCTCATGGACAAAGGCTATGCTTATGAGAGCGAAGGCAGCGTGTATTATGCGCCGCGCAAGTTTGCGCCCTATGGCAAACTGTCCCACCAGCCGCTCGAGGAGCTGGAGGCCGGCGCGCGCATCGATGTGTCAGAGCATAAGCGCGATCCCATGGATTTCGCCCTGTGGAAAGCGGCGAAACCCGGCGAGCCCGCATGGGATTCCCCTTGGGGCAAAGGGCGGCCCGGCTGGCATATCGAATGCTCCGCCATGGCGAAAGAATATCTGGGCGATACGATCGATCTGCACTGCGGCGGCCAGGATCTGATTTTCCCGCACCATGAGAACGAGATCGCCCAGTCTGAGGCGGCCAACGGCTGCGCATTTGCGCGCTTCTGGCTGCATAACGGGTTCATCAACGTCGACAACCAGAAAATGAGCAAATCCAAAGGGAATTTCTTCACGGTGCGGGACGTGGCCGAGCAGTTCGGTTACGCGCCGATCCGCTTCATGATGCTGTCTGTGCATTACCGCAGCCCGATGAATTATTCCTTTGACGTCGTCACGCAGGCGCAGGCCGCGCTGGAGCGCATCCGCACCTGCCTGGAGAACCTTGATTTCGCCTGCAAAACGGCCCCCGAGGAGGGAGAGCGCGCGGATTTCTCCGAGTTCAAGACGCGCTTTGAGGCCGAAATGGACGATGATTTCAACACGGCCGGCGCGATCGGCGTGCTGTTCGACTTGGTGCGGGAATGCAATATCCTCGTTTCGCGCGGCGCAGCCCGTCCGGCGGTCGAGGCGGCGCGCGCGCAGCTGCAGGCGCTGCTGGAGATCCTCGGCCTGGATTGCCGGCCGAAGCAGGCCGCCAATGCCGAAGAGGACGCGGAGATTGAGCGCCTGATTGAGCAGCGGCAGGCGGCGAGAAAGGCGCGCGACTTTGCCACCGCGGACCGGATCCGGGACGAGCTGGGCGCGCGCGGAATCGTGCTGGAGGACACGCCCGCCGGCGTCAAATGGCGCCGCAGCGAATAAGACAATGACGGCCGGCGCTTGCCCATGCATTTGGGACGGTGCCGGCCGCTTGTATGGGTGTATCTTTTTTTGGAGAGGAAAGTGCAGTAAACGATTCGCACCACCCATTTTGTTCAGGAGGAGGCGCGGGCGGGGGAATGGAGAGGCCTTTCCCGGCCGGGAAAAGCGGAATCAGGAAATTTCCGACAGCGTGTGTATCGCGGATGCAGGAGAGGAGGCGGCTGTATGGCGGCGGCGCTGGAAGTGCGTGGCGTCACAAAATCCATCGGGCGCAGAAAAATCCTCGACCGGGTGAGTTTTACCGTCGAGGAAGGGGAAATCTTCGGCTTCCTCGGCCCCAACGGCGCGGGGAAAACCACCACCATCAAAATCATTCTCGGTATGCTGTCCGCCGATGCCGGCGAAATCCGCATCGGCGGTGTAGACCTGCGTGCGCACTATGAGCAGGCGATGCGCAAAATCGGCGGTATCGTGGAGACGCCGGAGCTTTATGGGTACCTCACCGGTTATCAGAACCTCAAGCTTTACGCCGACCTGCGCGGGGTTCCGCAGACACGTATCCGGCAGGTGGTTTCGCTGGTGCGTATGACCGACCGCATCAACGAGAAGGTGAAAAATTATTCCCTCGGGATGAAGCAGCGGATCGGGGTCGCGCTGTCGATCCTGCACAGCCCGCAGGTTCTTGTGCTCGACGAGCCGACCAATGGCCTGGATCCGGCCGGTATCAAGGAGCTGCGGGATAATCTGAAATATCTCGCGCATACCGCCGGCATGAGCGTGCTGGTTTCCAGCCATCTGCTCAGCGAGATGCAGCTGATGTGCGATCGGGTTGCCATCATCGATAAGGGCACGGTCATCGGCGTCAAACGCTTGTCGGAGCTTGAGGATACCGGCAGCACGGGGCAGGCGGAGCTGTTCTGCCTGGAAGTGGCCGACGCCGCGGCGGCCGCGCGCTGCGCCATCGCCGTGCTGGGGGAGCAGGCCGTGCTGTCGGAGGGCGACGGGAAGGTGGAGGTGCGCGTGCCGCGCAGCGAGATCAACGCGCTGCTGTCCGCCGTCATCGCCGCGGGGGTGCCGATTTATTCTTTCGCGCCGTCTGGCCGCAGCCTGGAGGAATCTTTCCTCGAGATCACGGGAGGAGGCGGCGACATTGCGTAATTTTCTCTGGCTGGTGTGCAATGAGGGGAGGAAGCTGCTCAGCCGCAAAGCGCCGCTGATTATGCTGGCCGTGCTGCTCGCGGCGTCCGTCGCGCTGTGCGGGATCGTTTCCGCTGCGCGGGATCGCTTTGATTTCGACGCGCAGATGGAGCGGCAGATCGAGTCGCTGGAGAGAAGTATCCAGCAGGTGCAGCAGGACGAGGGGAAGACCGAGGAGCAGCGCCGGGCCGACATTGCCAACTATCAGGCGCGCATCGATGGGTACCGCGCCATTCTCGACGGCGGTTATTCGCTGCTGGATTGGCAGGCGCAGCTGTATTTGAGCATGGTGGATATCGATGCGCAGATCCAGTATATTCAGCTGGATCCCGTGTTTTTCGGCGAGGGAGCGGATCCTGAGCGGCAGGCAGGCGCCCTCGGACAGATCCGTCTTCTGGAGCAGCAGAAGGAAACGTATCTGCGCATGATTGAGCAGGACGACTGGCGTCCGCTGGTGCAGGCGCAGCTGGCGCAGGCCCAGCTGACGGCGGACGATTCCCCGCAGGCGGCCCTGACGGCGGAGATCTGCCGCCTGCGCCTGCAATATTCCATCGCGCCGTCCTTCGCCGGCGAGTGGTTCACCACCAGCCTGGGCGGCGCGCTGGGCGGTCTGCCTGCCAACCTGCTGGATGGAGTGGACGGCTTGCTGCGCGCGACGCTGGGCGGCGGCTGGAAGAATCAAACGCTCGAGAAGCTGGAATCGCTCAAGCAGCAGCTCATCGACGCCGATGCAGCGGCCGCATCGGCGGACGCCCTTATGGCCGGCCTGCCCTCGGACGATGCGTTGACGCCGGAAGCGCGCTCGGAGATCGAGGAGCAGATCGCGCTGTGTTACGCTCGGCTGGAACAGGACATCCCGGATCCCGACGCCATGCTGTATACTTCGGTATGCACGCTGCTGCAGCCGATCATGCTCGCGTTTGCGGGCGTGTTCATCCTCGTTGTCGCGGGCAGCATGATGAGCGACGAATTCACCAAGGGTACGATCAAGTTCCTGCTCATCACGCCCTGCCGGCGGTACAAAATCTGGCTGGCCAAGTTTGTGACGATCCTTTTGACGGCAGCGGCGTTCGTGCTGTTTTCGTTTTTGTTCACAGCGGCAGTTTCAGGGCTGTTTTTCGGCTTTGAGGGCATTTCCGGCGAAGTGCTCGCCATGCAGGGGGACGCGCTGCGCCGCACGCCGTTTCTGCTGTGGCTGCTGGGGGATTTTTTCCGCAACGCGCTGACGATTCTGCTGGTGGCGACGGTGGCTTACCTGCTCTCCAACGCGCTCAGAAGCAGCGCCGCCGCGATCGGCATTTCCCTGGCGTATTACTTCGTCGGCGGGGTGGCGGTGACGTTCATCGCGCAGCTCAACCCCGAGCTGCTGGAGAATGCTCTGATGCAGTGCTCGCTGATGCTTAATCTCCAGAATCTCCTGCAGCCGCAGCAATTGCTGGATGTGGGGGTTACGCTTTCGTCCCTGCGCTCGGCTGTCACGGTGGGGATTTATTTCGTGGCCGTCAACGCTTTGTCCATGGCGGCTTTCTGCCGCCGGGATATCAAGCTGTAGAAAGCCGCGCGGCGTAAGTGTCGCCGGGGATTGCGCGGCGGCAAAACAGTTGACGGCGGAAGAGAGTTTGGACTTGAAAAAGCGGGGAGAAAGGTTTACAATAAGCGGTGGAAAAGTTTGGCCCGGGGCGGGAAACGCCCGGCGGGCCCGTTTCCGTGGCGTCTGAAAACATGGAAGGAGTGCTTGAAGCATGGCAAAGGTCATTGTGGAAATCTCTGCACGGCATGTGCATCTGACACAGAAGGATTTGGAAACGCTGTTCGGTCCCGGCGCGAAGCTGACCGAGAAACGGCCGCTTTCCCAGCCCGGCCAGTTTTTGAGTGAGGAGCGCGTTGTTCTCTGCGGCCCCAAGGGCAAGATGGAGCGGGTGGCCATCCTCGGCCCGACGCGTTCGGCCACGCAGGTGGAGCTTTCTCTGACGGACGCCCGCGCGCTGGGCGTGGAGGCGCCGATTCGCGAATCGGGAGACGTCGCCGGCTCCGGCAGCATCAAGATCATCGGCCCGTGTGGGGAGCTGGACATCCCGGAAGGCGTCATTATTGCCAAACGGCATATCCACGTTACCCCGGAGGACGCGGCGGCGTTTGGTCTGCAGGACAAGCAGGTGGTTTCCGTGCGTGTCGGCGGCCCGCGCGGCTTGACGTTCGGCGAGGTTGTGGTGCGTGTGAGTGAAAAGTTCCAGACCCGTATGCACATCGATTTTGACGAAGCCAACGCGGCGGCGATCAGCAAAGAGGTGGAGGGCGAGATCCTGGCGTAAGGGTCGAGACGCCCGCCGTTGCAGCGGGCGGTCCCGGCTTGCGCGCTGGGAGAAGAAACTGTGTTGCGGACTTTACGTAACGTTCCTCTGGACAAATGGCCGGCGGCCTGGGGTGCGACCAGCATCCCGGCCGCCGGCTTCTGTGTTTCTGAAAAGAAAAATTTCCCGTCAAAGGGAACCTTCCGCTGGCCGCCACATATAATGGGAATAAAAGGGCCCCTTATCAGAGGGGGCGGGGGGAGAAGGACAATGAAGAAGCAATTGGGTAAAACAGTGGGCATGGTTTCCACCGCGATGGGGATCGGGATCCTCTGCGCGACGTTTCTTCCCGCCAAGGCGATCATTGTTCTGGCCGCCATCGCTGTGATCGCAACCGGCCTGCTGATGCTGCAGGATTGAGCATGCGGACCCCTTCGCCGGGACGCCGCGCGGCATTTCCCCGCGCGGCGGGGCAAAGCAGAATCCGCGTGCTTTCGTAAGCCGGAAAACGCCGTTGTCTCTGTTCGCCGGCGTCGTGGAAAAAAGTCGGAACGCAGATTTGCGGGAAGCAAAGACTTTCAGACACGGGAGGCGATTGAAGAATGAAGATTGTTGTGGTCAAAAGCCCCAAGTTCCTTCGCGGGCTGCTCCGCTTTGT
Source organism: Candidatus Tabaqchalia intestinavium (assembly GCA_904420005.1). GTDB lineage: Bacteria > Bacillota > Clostridia > Oscillospirales > CAJFTT01 > Tabaqchalia > Tabaqchalia intestinavium. Next base: position 12,251 of record CAJFTT010000046.1, read on the forward strand.
GTTTCGGATCGGCAAGGAATGAGTGATCCGCAAGAACGGGATCCGCGAGGAATCCCGGAGAAGAATTTGCGGCAGGCCGTCATTTTTGACGGCCTGTTTTTGCATATTTGCCGACGCGCCGCAATATATATGCGGTAAGAACAAACAGGAGGAGCGGATTGTATGAGCTTTGAAAAGACGACCGATCGTATAAATTGCAGTCAGATGGTATATGAGGGCTATGCGGAGGAAGGACTCGAAAACGACATCCGCCTGGCCGATTATTATCCCGACGTGGAGCAGATTCTCAAGATGGAGCTGATTCCGCAGATCACGGGACGCAAAATCAGCGGAGATAAGCTCTACATCGACGGCACGGCGGTGACGCGCGTGTTCTATATTTCCGCGGATTCCGGGCAGCTGCACTGCGTGGCGGTTTCTCAGTCGTTTGCAAAATCGTTTGAGCTCAAAGGCGCCGTCAACTCTGACGCGCAGGCCCGCGCGACCGCCGTTGTGCAATATAAAAACGCCCGCCTGGTCAGCCCGCGCAAGCTGGAGATCCGGGCGTCCATCGGCATTTCCGTCAAGGTGTATGACCGTGTCTGCCAGACGCTGCTGACCGGCGTGGAGGATGACAATGTGCAGCTGCAGCGGCGCAATATTCTCGTCGGAGATTATATCGGCTATGGGGAGCGCACGCAGCGCATCAATGAGGAGATGGCCATCCCGGAAACCAAGCCGGGGATCGCCTGTGTGCTGCGCAGCACGGCTTATATCAAGCTCGAGGAAGTCAAAGCGATCACCAACAAAGCCATTCTCAAGGGAGAAATGGAGACGACGGTGCTGTACCTTGCGGAGGAGAGCCATACGCTGGAGCGGATGGAATACAGCATACCAGTCACGCAGATCGTCGATCTGGAAGGGCTGAGCGAAGATTGCGCGGTGGAGGCGCGCCTCGAGCTCAACGAGCATAAATGCGAGATGCTTTCGGGGCAGAATGGGGAGAGCCGCGCGCTGCGCATGGAAGCGCAGGTAACCGCGTCGCTCAAGGCGTATATGGAGCGGGAAATCTCTGTTTGCTGCGACGCTTATTCCACGCAGGAGGAGCTCCTGCTGACCACGCAGAACCTGCAGGCGGAGCGGATGATGGAGTCGCACAGCCTGTCCAATGTCGTCAAGGAGACGCTGGAATTCTCCGCCAGCGAAGTCAAGCAGATTTACGACGTGTGGGGCGCGATCTCGTTTTTGGACACGGTGGAAAACGAGGATGGCCTGGAGGTCAAGGGCAATCTTTGCGTCACGGTTATGGCCTATGACCATGAGGATCGTCTGTGCTGCGTTGACAGCGACGTGCCGGTCAGCATCCAGCTGCCGTATCAGGCGAGTCAAACGCAACTGCGCGCCGACGCACGGCTGAGCCTGGCCGGCATGAGCTATACGCTGTCCGGCGAAAGCTATATCGAGCTGCGGGCAGAAGTGTTGTGCGATGTGACCACCTATTATCACACCGAAGTACGCGCCATCACAGACGTGGAGGCAGATGAAGAGCATAAGAAAGAACGCGCCGGCAAGCCGCTGACCATCTATTATGCCGACGCCGGGGAGAGCGTTTGGGAGATTGCGAAGCATTATAATGCCTCCATCCAAAGCCTGATGGACGACAATAACCTGGAATCGGAAGTGCTGGCCGAACCGGCGGTGCTCGCGATCTACGGGCGGTAAGTGCCGAAGATTAAGTCCTGTGACCGGGAAGCAGATTTACCTGCTTCCCGGTTTTCTGTGTTGGAGAACCAGCGCTGCGGCGATGCGCCCTAGAAAACCGTCGAGATCGCGGGGACAAAGCGAGCGGGAGACTCCTAACAATCGAACTGTTTGAATCCCGGAGCCCTTCAAAATTGCAAATTTTCTGTATATGCCCCGTGCCGCACCGGGATAGAGGGTCCTCCTCCTTTCCGTGAGGACGGCGGACTGCCGGCTTTTCGTTGGCGCGCCGACAAGAGCGCAGTGCCTGTGTTGCGGCAAGACGGGGAAGAGGACGCGGTGTACGCCCCGCTATGCCGGAAGTTTGTGCGCGAAATGCCGTTTGCCGGACAAACAGGAACAAAGCATTGCAAAATACCGCAATTTGTTATAAAATAAAGAAAATTACAAGAAGGAGTGCAGCGCTGTGGTCATTGTGTCGCCTTCTATATTATCTGCCGATTTTTCCCGTCTGCGGGAGGAGATCGCGGGAATCGAGCATTCCGGCGCACAATATTTGCATATTGACGTGATGGATGGGATGTTTGTGCCCAATATTTCTTTTGGGCAGCCGGTCCTGCGGGCGATCCGTCCGTGTAGCGGGCTGTTTTTTGACACGCATCTGATGATTGAGCGCCCCAGCCGGTATGTCGAGGAGTTTGCCAAAGCCGGGGCTGATTTGATAACGATTCATGTGGAGGCGGAGCCGGCTGTGGCGGAGACACTGCGCGCGATTCACGCCGCGGGATGTCAGGCGGGGCTTTCGGTCAAGCCCGGCACGCCGGCGGAGGCGGTGCTGCCGTATTTGCAGCTGGTGGATCTGGTGCTGGTGATGACAGTGGAGCCGGGCTTCGGCGGGCAGAAATTCATGGCGGACATGCTCCCGAAGGTGACGGCGTTGCGCCGCGCGATCGACGAGACGGGGCGCGAAATTCGGCTGGAGGTCGACGGCGGGATCGACGCCGCGACGATCCGGCAGGCGGCGCAGGCGGGGGCGGATACGTTTGTGGCGGGCAGTGCCGTTTTCGGCGCGCCGGACCCGGCGCAGGCGGTGCGCGCACTGCTTGCGGCGGCGCAGACGGCTTGAAAAAGCGACGCTAGGAAACGGCTGCCCGCGGTGCGCCGCTTGCGGGAGAAAAATTGCCGGCGTCGCACAAAACGGCGACGCCGGCAGAACATGACGGAGATGCGGGCGAGCGGGAAGCGCGGTGTTCAGGCGAGCCGACGGAACAGGCGCTCCGCGACGTCGCCTTCCGCGATGCATTCCCCGTGTTCCTGCAGCCGGGTTGCCTGCAGCCGGCCGCCCTTTTCCTCCCGGCCAAATTCCGAAAGGCTGCCGAGCAGGCAATCCAGGCGGAAGCTGTCCAGCCCTGCGATCACGGGCGCGAACGCCAGGTACCAGATTCCCTGGCAGTAATAAACGGCCAACTCCGAAAGAATCACGTCGGAGAAAGCCAGGATACGCCCGCCCGCCGTCAAAAGCAGATTGAGCGAGTCGAACGCAAAAATATAAGGCTCGGCAGAGGTTCCCACGCGGCGGTAAACGTCGCGGCGCACTCCCTTTTTTCCCGGCAGGCGCGTTACGCAGATGACGCAGCCGCCGCCGGCCTGCGGAACGGTTTCGACGAGTATTTTTTCGTTTTCTTTATTGAATCCCGTTTGCTCGCAGGCGATCTCGATGATATTATTGAGAATGTCGCGCACGCGAAGGTCCCGATAGTCCAGCATTTCATATGAAATATTCAGGCGCAGGAGATCTTCGGCGGTGACATTGATTTTGAGTCTGTTTTTTGAAATAAGGGCAGGCTTCATGTCCCACCACCTCCAAAATCGATGAATTCCTTATCCCTATAATATATATTTATTCTGAAAACAGCAAGAGGTGAATTCTGGAATGTTCCGATCCTTTCAGGGAGGTATTCGCTTTCATTCGCTTGAGAATGAAGCCAAAAAGTACGAAATCATGCGGATCGACGACGCACCCAGGCTTTGGGTCAGCCTGCGTCAGGAAGGGATTGTTTGCCGGCCGCAGGTGGAAATTGGCAGCCGTGTTTTGCGCTATCAGCCGATCGCTGTGCCGGAGCGGTCCTATGGCGGCGTGATTTATTCGCCCGTTTCCGGAACGGTGGTGGGGGTGGAAGCCGCGCCGCACCCGTTTGTCGGGACGGTGGACGCCATCGTGATCGACAACGACGGCAAAATGGAGGAAATGCCCTGCACGCCGGAGCAAAATGCCGAAGCGTTGCAGCCGCTTGACCTGATCGAGATCGCGCAACGGGCGGCTATCCCCGGTCCCAAACAATATTCCCGCCCCGAGTATATGCGGCTGCTGAAAATGCGGCACAACGGCGTGCAGACGCTCGTGTGCAACGTCGCGGAGACAGCGCCCTTTTCCGGGCATATGATCCGCGTGACGCTGGAGCATACCGATCAGGTGCTTCGGGGTCTGCTGCTGCTCATGCGCGCTGCCGGCGCACGCCGGGGCGTGTTTGCGGTCACTTCCGGGGAGAGCAAGACGATCTCCGCCCTGCGCCACGCCGTGGCAGCCTGCCCGGAGGAAACGCAGCGGCTGCTGCACATCGCGCAGGTGGCGGATAAATATCCGGCCGCCGACCGCATGAAAGAAATGTTTGCCGAACGCGATCTTTCTTTTGGAGAAAAACCGGTAGAGGCCGGCGTGACAACGCCGTTTGCCTGCCTGAGCATGGCGCGCGCCGTGGAAGAAGGGGTCCCCGTTACGGAGATTCCCATCACGGTTTCCGGCACGAGCGCCGGCAGCCGCCGCGTGGTGCAGGCGCCGATCGGCACGCCGTTGTCGCTGCTGCTCGAGCGGCTGGGGTACACCGGGGAGGATCGCAACACGCTGGTGCTGGGTGGGGCGATGAACGGCATCGCGCTGGGAGACGAAAATTATACGGTCCTGCGCTGCATGGGGTCGCTGCTCTCGCTTGTCGAGACGACGGATTTTTCCCGCAGCGACGACTGTATTCATTGCGGGCGCTGCGGTTCGGTCTGCCCGCAGGGCCTTTCCCCTTCGTTTTTGTGCGAATACGTCCGGCAGGAGAATCTCGCGGAGGCCAAGCTGCTCGGACTGGAAAAATGCAAGCTGTGCGGCTGCTGCACCTATATTTGCCCCGGCAGGGTGGAGATCACCGAAATACTCAAGCAGGGAAAGAAGGCGATTCAATGAGCGAACGGCTGCATGCGGCGCCGTTTCTGCGCCATCCGGATAACATCAAGATTTCCATGGCGGACATGCTGGTGGCGTTGTTCCCCTGCGCCGTGATGGGGACGGTGTATTACGGCAACCGCTTTCTGATGATGCTGGGCGTCTCCGTTCTCAGCGCGTTGCTGTGCGAGCTGGCGGTTTCCATGCTCACGCTGCGGCGGCAGACCATCGGGGATCTTTCCGCCGTGGTCACCGGCGCGATCATCGCGTTGCTGCTTCCGACGACAGCGCCGGTATGGTACGCGATCTTTGCCTCGGCGTTTGCCATTTTGATTGTCAAATGGATGTTCGGCGGCGTCGGAAAAAATATCTTTAATCCCGCGGTGGGCGGCCTGGTGAGCGTCACGCTGATCGATCCCGGCGTCATGACGCAGTATGCGCCGCAATTTGCGCAGCTGCCGCTGTGGACGACGCCGGCGGCGGATTCCTTCACGCCGGCCGTCGGCATCCTGGGACAACTCAAAAATGGCGTCACGCCGTCCGTTTCCGTATTGGATCTGCTGATTGGCCGGCATCCTGGCGCGCCGGGAACCGTTTGCATCCTTGTCATCCTGGCCGCGGCGCTGTATCTGCTGTACCGCCGGATTTTGTCGCTGTATATCCCGCTGGGGGTGCTCGGGACCGTGGCGCTCATTGCGCTGCTGTTTCCGCGGACGGGAGACCCTGGCATGTCAGTCCTGCTGGAGCTTTGTTCGGGCGGCTTGCTGTTCTGCACGTTTTTTTGTGCCAGCGATCCGGTGACATCCCCCAATTCCGTGCCAGGGAAGATTCTGTTCGGAATCGGTATTGGGGTGATGACGATGCTGATCCGCTATATGGGCGATATGGAGGATGGCGTGTTGTTTGCCATTTTGATGATGAATTCTCTGTCGTTTGCGATGGATAAGGTTGCCTGGCGTTTGCGCCCGAAGGGAGGGGTCCCCAGTGCCGTTTAAGCTCAGAAGAGTGCCTGATTCGGAGAAGGAAAAGCTGGCGGCAGCGGAAAACCAGCGTGAGCTGGAAGAGGCCAACCGCGCCGCGGAGGAGGCGATGCTCCAGGACAGCGAACAGATGGAAGCCTTGGAGCAGCGTGAGGAGCTGGAGGCGGGGGAAGAGGAGACGCTCATCGCCCGCCTGCTGTCCGGAGAGCTGGATCCTGTTCCGGAGGAAAGAAGCCAGCAGCAGCCGGAAGAGGAGCAGGACACCACGACGTTCGCCGGCGCGTTTCTGGATGGATTTTTGTTCCGCAATCCGTCGCTGGTGGATTTCATCGGTCTCACACCGATCATTGCGGCGGGCTTTTCCGTGCAAAACGGGCTTATCCTGTCGTTTGCTACCATCGTCACTATGACGATCGTGACGGTGGTGGCGTCGCTGCTGTCGGGCAAGCTGCCGCGGCGGTTTGCCGCGCCGCTATATACGGTTCTGGCGTCCGTCATTGTGCTGCCGATCCAGTATGTGGGAGAGAATTTTCTGGGGGAATCGGCGTATTATGTATTCCAATCGCTGTCGCTCCTGCTCCCGCTCATTGCGGTCAATGGCCTGACGCTTTCCCGTGTGTACCAGTTTGCATTGTCGCACCGCGTTCTGCCGACGTTGGGAGATGCTTTAGGCAAGAGTATTGGCTTTTCTGCGGTGCTGCTGGCTATTTCCAGTTTACGCGAAATCCTTGGATTTGGTACCTTTTTCGGCCTGCATGTGCCGATTTTTTCCCAGTGGCACTGGCGGATTCTCACCACGCCGGCCGGCGGTTTCCTGATTATGGCGCTGGTTGCCGCGGCGATTCAGTTCCTTCAGCAGCGCCGCCGCATCAGGAAAAAGGGGGGTGAGGCGCAATGATACAATTGTGGTACGACTTCCTTTACGCGATCATTCTGGGGTTGCTGACGCAGAATCTCGCGCTGGCCGTCGGCGTAGGCAGCGGGAATCTGCTCAAGCTCTCGCAGAAAGAGTATATCGGCAAGCTGCGGTATTTCTTCTGCGTGATGCTGGCGATCTGTTTTTCCGCGACGCTGCTGTGCTATTTGCTCGACCAGACGGTGCTGCAGTTTAACGACGCAAAATCCCCGTTCCTGCGCGCGCTTCGGCCCGTTGTTTATGTCGCGGTGCTGGCGGTTTTGTGCATTGTGGCGGACTTTGTTGTGAGCTTTTTCTTTCCCAAAGTGCGCAAAAGCCTCGGGGATCTGCTGGCGTCGGCCTGCCTCAACAGCGGCGCGCTGTATATCCTTCTTCTCAACCGGCAGGAGAATGGCGGGCTGTTTGAAAGCGCGGTGTTTTCCATCACGGCGGTGGCGGGACTGGCGCTGTCCGTGATGCTCATGCGTGCGCTGCGGGAACGGGTGGAGCTGGTGCGCTGTCCCGAATTTATGAAGTGCGCGCCGCTTGCGCTGCTGGCGACAGCGCTGCTTTCGCTGGCGTTCATGGGCGTAGCGAATCTCAATTTCCCCTATCTGTAAGACAGCGGATAGCATGACCGGGGACTGCATAAGATAAAACAGGAAAATCATTCCTGCCGGACGGGAACGCATATAATTCGCCCCGTCATGAGGGCAGCGGTGAAAGAAAGCGGGTGGAAACGTGCCGTTATACAAGGGGAAAAATTGCAAAACGCGCCGGCGCAACCGCAGGCAATATAGCTATTCCTCGCACCAACGCGGCCGGGGCTGGAAGACGCTGCTGGCGGTGCTGGTATGCGTTGCGGTTGTTGTCACGGGGTATTTTGTCGTCGGCCCGGTTGTAACAAGATGGATTGGGCAGGGGATCGAGCAGGGAGGCGCGTCGTCGGAGACGATGCAGCAAATGTCCAGCGAGATTTCCCAGGCGCCGATGCCAAGTGCGCCCGAATCGACGGGCGACACTTCTTCCACCACACAGGAGCCGGAGGAAACCGTCGCCTCGACGCAAACGCTCACAGCGGAAGTTTTCTGCGACCCGGACAGCCTGGCGGCGGCGCTGGAAACCGCGCGCGCCGAGGGCGTGCAGGCCATCCTGTTGGAGCTGAAGGGGTATGACGGTCTTGTGCGGTATCAGTCCCAGCTGGAGACTGTGCAGCGCATTGGGGCTGTGTCGGCGGACGCGGTTGACCTGGCGGCTGTGATTTCCCAGGTCCGCGCTGCGGGTTTTTCCTGCGCGGCGCAGATCGCCTGCTTTGATGAATGCTATACGGCGACGCAGCTGCGGGAAGCGGCCGTCAAATACGGGGACGGCGGTTCTGCCCGGTGGCTGGATTATACCCGCGCCTCCAGGACGGCGTGGCTCGACCCGGGTCTGCCTGCGGCGCAGCAATATAATCTGGAACTGATCGGGGAAATTTGCAGCTACGAGGTTGACGCCGTGTATTTGACGGGCGTGCATTACCCGGTCTGGGGAGACCTGAGCAATTGCTATTTTGCCGGAGAAGCGACGAAAGAGCAGGTTATAACCCAATTCATTTCGACGGCGCGTGAGCAGGTGAATGCGGCCGGTAAGAAGTTGGCTGTCGTTGTGCCGGCGTCCGGCGCTGTGGGGGATTACCATGCCTATTATGCAAACTATGGATTCCCGCAGGATGTTTTCACTTTGCCGGCCGATCTGGTGGTGGTCGATCTGCGGCTGGACAATATTCTCAACGACTGGTATACGCAGATGCATATTGGCGTGCAGACTTTTGAGAATTTCACCTCCGACCCGCTGACGTACGCTGCTCTTCTGGCGGATGCGGTGCACGCCGCTTATGCCGCCCAGCCGCGCGACTGCGCGCTGTCGGTGATGCTGGATGACATCGGCGCCGTCACAGCGGCGCAGCAGGCGGCACAGGCGCAGAGCGTCGGGGTGGAGAGCTTTGTCCTTTCCCCCGCGCAGCCCGTACGTTGAAGGTAATGGTGACGAAAAAGCGCAACAAAACCCGCGGCATACCGATGGCGGTATGCCGCGGGTTTTGCGTTATAAAATACGCATGGGGAAGAGAACCGGCGACGAAGTGAGCAGGAGGATTGCCAGCGGGGGAGAATCAGACAGGCCGTGGCGCGCATACAATGGAGTGATGCCAACATGCAGGGAGGGATGCCGCGTGAGGATTCAGGATTTGTTCCGCAAGGAAGTGATCAATCTGCGTACCGGAGAACGGCTGGGCTTTGTGTCGGACGTGGAGGTCGATGTCTGCAACGGATGCCTTGTAGCCATTGTGGTGCCGGAAAAGGGCCATGGCTTTACATTATTCGGAAAATGCGAGGAGATCGTCATACCCTGGCGGGAAATCCAACGGATCGGCGAGGATCTGATCCTCGTGAATATCGACACTCGATGCCGTACGGCCAAAAATTAGCGGCCTGGCATCGGCAACGCGAGCCAAAAGGCGGGGCAGGGAAGCATGCCGCAAGCATGCGCACTCTGTCCCGCCTTTTGCGCCAGGAAAGATAACGGCAGGGGTTTCGACGGGTGAAAAGGAACAGAATAATAGAGAGGCCCCGGATGAATGGGGGAGCCGTTGTCAAGCGGTGTACCGACCCGGGGGCCGTTTTCGCAGCGCGCCCCGCAGGACAAAAGGATGGGCTCCATATGTTTGCGGAAATAGGCAGCCTGCTGTTGCTGTCCGTCTCCAGCTGCGCATGAGATCCGTATGCCCGCGGGAACGGGATGAATTCGGGTCGCGCGGACCGCCGCGTAGGGAAAGGCGGAGAAAACCGGGGCGGAAATTTGTGAAAAATTGACAGGCGCAACACCTGTTAGCTTCATAAAAATCGGTTTTGAATTTTTCCTATGATTATGCTATAATACCTTAATAGGCAAAAATGACGGCGGCCAGCTGCGGGAAGGCGGTTGTCCGGCAGTCAGTGGCGTCACCAGGGCGCCCTTGGAGGCATGGTGTCCGCTTTTTATCGGTGAAGCTGAGAACAGGCTTGCGAGGCCCCTGCGCGGGGAACCCGGATGGCGCGCCTCTGTGGACGGCAGAATAGCGCGGAGCGTTCCGCTGGCCTGGAGCTTGGCGCTTGCTGCGGCCTGCTTGGGACGCTGCGAAATTGAAACAAGATGGAATGCGCCGGCCGCAGCAGGGCCAACGGTCGCGCGACCGGCGCAAAAGGGAAGGGGAAAGCCGCATGGAGCAAAAGGATCAAGCATTCAAGCTGGTATCCTCCTATCAGCCGACGGGCGATCAGCCGGAAGCGATTGCGGCGCTGGTAGACGGGGTCGAGCGAGGCGACCGGGAGCAGACGCTGCTCGGCGTTACCGGTTCCGGCAAAACGTTCACCATGGCGAACGTTATCGCCAAGGTGAACAAGCCCACGCTGGTTCTTGCACATAACAAAACGCTGGCGGCGCAGCTGTGCAGCGAGTTCAAGGAATTCTTCCCGGACAATGCGGTGGAGTATTTTGTCTCCTACTATGATTATTATCAGCCGGAAGCCTATATCCCGCAGACCGACATGTATATTGAGAAGGATTCCGCCATTAACAGTGAGATTGAGAAGCTGCGTCATTCCGCGACGGCGTCCCTGTCTGAGCGGCGGGACGTCATCATCGTGTCCTCCGTCTCCTGCATTTATTCGCTCGGCGACCCGATCGATTACCGCAACATGGTGATTTCTCTGCGGCCGGGTATGCAGATGGAGCGCGACGCGCTGCTCGGGCGTTTGGTGGAGCTGCAATACGAACGCAATGACGTCAATTTCATCCGCAATAAATTCCGCGTGCGCGGCGACGTGGTGGAGATTTATCCCGCTTATTCCAACGATATTGCCATTCGGGTAGAGTTCTTTGGCGATGAGATCGACCGGATCAGCGAGATCAATTATCTCACCGGGGAGCTCAAGGGCGTCGTTAATCATGCAGCCATCTATCCTGCGTCGCACTATATCGTCCCGGCGGAAAAGATGGAGCGCGCTATCGCGGAAATCGAGGACGAGCTGGAAGAGCGCGTCGCATGGTTCAAGCAAAACGGCAAGTTGCTGGAGGCGCAGCGCATCGAGCAGCGCACGAAATATGACATCGAGATGATGCGGGAGGTCGGCTTCTGCAAGGGAATCGAGAGCTATTCCCGGGTCCTGTCTGGCCGCGCGCCGGGCAGCGCGCCCTTCACGCTGCTGGATTATTTCCCGGATGATTTTTTGATGTTCATTGACGAAAGCCACGTCACGTTGCCGCAGGTGCGCGGCATGTTCGCGGGCGACCATGCGAGGAAAAAGAACCTTGTCGATTATGGATTCCGCCTGCCGTCGGCTTACGACAATCGCCCGCTTAACTTTGACGAATTCGCCGAGCGGATTCATCAGGTCGTCTATGTCAGCGCGACGCCCGGCGAATATGAGCGTGCGCGCAGCACGCAGATCGCCGAGCAGGTCATCCGTCCGACCGGCCTGCTCGATCCCGAGATCGAGGTGCGCCCGACAGAGGGGCAGATCGAGGACATGGTGTCCGAAATCAACCAGCGCGCGGCCAGAAGCGAACGTGTGCTTATCACGACGCTGACAAAAAAGATGGCCGAAGACCTGACGAAATATTTCGACAACGTCGGTGTCCGAAGCAAATATATGCATCACGACATCGACACCATCGAACGTATGGAGATCATCCGCGACCTGCGGATGGGGGAGTTCGACGTGCTGGTCGGCATCAACCTGCTGCGCGAGGGGCTGGACATTCCGGAGGTGTCGCTGGTCATCATCGTCGACGCGGACAAGGAAGGGTTCCTGCGCTCGGAAACGTCGCTCATCCAGACCATCGGCCGCGCCGCGCGCAACGCGGAGGGCAAGGTGATCCTTTATGCCGATACGGTGACGGACTCCATGGAGCGCGCCATCACAGAGACGGAACGCCGTCGCCGCAAGCAGATCGCCTACAATGAGGCGCACGGCATCACGCCCAAAACCATCAAAAAGGACATCCGCGATATCCTGGAGATCACGGCCAAGGACAGCGACCGGGAGGTGCGCGGCAAGGATCACAAGAAGCTCACCATCCGCGAGCGCCGCGAGCTCATCGAGCGGCTGACCAAAGAGATGAAGGCCGCCTCCAAAATGCTGGAATTCGAGCATGCGGCTTATCTGCGCGACCGCATCCGCGAGCTGGAAGGGAAATGACGCCGAACGGCGTATACGCAGAAGGGGAAACGCCCGCCGGGCTGTTTCCCGGGAAAAGAGCACAAGGGGAAGGAAATCATGAAACGGGATACCATTGTCATCAAAGGCGCAAGGGAGCATAATCTCAAAAATATCGACGTCACGATTCCGCGGGACAAGCTGGTCGTGTTCACGGGCCTGTCCGGTTCGGGCAAGTCGTCGCTGGCGTTCGACACGTTATATGCCGACGGCCAGCGGCGCTATGTCGAGAGCCTGTCGGCCTATGCGCGGCAATTTCTCGGCCAGATGGAGAAGCCGGACGTCGACTCCATCGAGGGACTGTCTCCCGCTATCTCCATCGATCAGAAAACTACATCGAAAAACCCGCGTTCCACCGTGGGTACCGTGACGGAGATCAACGACTATCTGCGCCTGCTGTTCGCGCGCATCGGCGTGCCGCACTGCCCGGTCTGCGGCCGGGAAATCCGGCAGCAGTCGATCGACCAGATCGTGGACAGCGTGTTCCACCTGGAGGAGGGCACGCGCATCCAGGTGCTCGCGCCCATCGTCCGCGGGCGCAAGGGCGAGCACCAGAAGGAGCTGGAGAGCGCCCGCAAGAGCGGCTATGTCCGCGTGCGTGTAGACGGGATCCTCTACGATCTGTCCGAACAGATCACCATGGAGAAAAACAAAAAGCACAATATTGAGATCGTCGTTGACCGCCTCGTCGTCAAGCCGGAGGCGCGCTCGCGCATTTCCGATTCCATCGAGACGGCGGCCGGCCTGACCGGCGGCCTGATCCTGGTGGATGTGGTCGGCGGCGAGGAGCTTTCGTTCTCGCAGAATTACGCCTGCCCCGAGCACGGCGTCAGCCTGCCGGAACTCACGCCGCGCTCCTTCTCTTTTAATAACCCGCATGGCGCTTGCCCCAAATGCACGGGGTTGGGGATTTACCTGCGGGTGGATCCCGAGCTTGTGATTCCCAATCCTTCTCTTTCCATCGCGGAAGGGGCCATCCGCGCCAGCGGCTGGACCTCCATTGAGAACGGCACCATCGCGCAGATGTATTTCGAGGCGCTGGCGAAGAAATTCAATTTTTCCCTGCGCACGCCGGTGAACAAATTGCCCAAAGAAGCGCTGCATGCGGTGCTTTACGGCACTGGCAACGAAAAGATCAGCGTCCGCCGGTCGTATGATTACGGCGGCGGAGAATACCAGACGACGTTTGAAGGGGTTATCAACAACCTCGAGCGGCGGTATAAAGAGACGACCAGCGACTGGGCGCGGGCCGAGATCGAGGCGTTCATGAGCGAAGAACCCTGTCCCGAGTGCCACGGCGCGCGTCTGCGGCCGGAATATCTCAGCGTGACGGTGGGCGGAAAGAATATCCACGAGGTCTGCTCGATGCCCATCACGGAGATATTGCAGTTTCTCGATTCGCTGGAAATGACGGAAAAGGAAGCTATGATTGCCGACCGCATCTTCAAGGAGATCCGCGACCGGCTGGAATTCATGCGCAGCGTGGGGCTGGACTATCTTACGCTGGCGCGCGCCTCTTCGACGCTGTCCGGCGGCGAGAGCCAGCGCATCCGCCTCGCGACGCAGATCGGTTCCTCTTTGATGGGCGTTATCTATATTCTCGACGAGCCGAGTATCGGTCTGCACCAGCGGGACAACGACCGTCTGCTCGCGACGCTGCGCCGCCTGCGCGACGCGGGCAATACCCTCATCGTCGTCGAGCATGACGAGGACACCATGTACGCTGCCGATTATATCCTCGACATCGGGCCAGGCGCGGGCATTCATGGCGGCGAGGTGGTGTGCGCGGGCACGGTGGAGGAGATCATGGCGTGCGAGAATTCCATCACAGGCCAGTACCTCAAAGGCACCAAACAGATCCCCGTCCCGGCGCAGCGCCGTACGGGGAATGGCAAATTCCTCACGATCCGTGGGGCCGCGGAGAATAACCTGAAGAACATCGACGTGCGGCTCCCGCTCGGCGTGTTTAACTGCGTGACCGGCGTGTCCGGCTCGGGCAAATCCTCGCTCGTCAACGAGATCCTTTATAAAAAGCTGTCGATGGATCTTAACGGCGCGCGGCAGAAGGTCGGCGCGTATAAGGCGTTTGAAGGCATTGACGCGCTCGACAAGATCATCAACATCGACCAGTCCCCCATCGGGCGCACGCCCCGCTCCAACCCGGCGACCTATACAGGGGTGTTCACCGACATCCGCGAGGTCTTCGCCTCCACGCAGGAAGCCAAGCTGCGGGGCTATACGTCCGGCCGTTTCTCCTTCAATGTGCGCGGCGGCCGGTGCGAAGCCTGTCAGGGCGACGGCATCATCAAGATCGAGATGCATTTTTTGTCCGACGTTTACGTCCCCTGCGAAGTGTGCAAGGGGCGGCGATACAACCGCGAGACGTTGGAAGTCAAATATAAGGGAAAATCCATCCACGATGTGCTGGAAATGACGGTGGAGGAAGCGATGGTCTTTTTCGAGAACGTGCCCAAAATCCGCCGTAAGCTGGAAACGCTTTACGATGTCGGACTCGGCTATGTCAAGCTCGGCCAGCCGGCGACCACCCTCTCAGGCGGCGAGGCGCAGCGCGTCAAGCTCGCGACGGAGCTGTCCAAACGCTCCACCGGGCGCACGATTTACGTCCTTGACGAGCCAACGACCGGTCTGCACACCGCCGACGTGCATCGTCTGATCGATGTGCTACAAAAGCTGGTCGAAGGCGGCAACACGCTGGTCGTCATTGAGCATAACCTCGACGTCATCAAGACGGCGGATTACATCATCGACCTTGGTCCCGAAGGCGGCAACCGCGGCGGCGAGATCGTCGCCACCGGCACGCCGGAGGAAATCATGCAGTGCGAGCAGTCCTATACGGGCCAGTATCTCAAAAAGCACATGGAAAAGGAGCGCGCCCGCGCCGCTGCGCTGGGGAAATAGCCGCCGGCGTCTGCCTTCGTGCCTTGTCCTGCTGGGAAGCCTGGGGGCGGAGATTAGCACGGCGTTTTTTGCGCGCGGATTCCCATTGTTCAGAAAATCACATATTTCATGCAAAATCGCTGGTTTCTGTATGTCGGAAGAAGCAGAAACCAGCGATTTATATATACTATAGTTCACGAAAAATGTTTTTGTTGTTAATTTATGCGTCAAAAATATTATCACGTATGTGAATTTCTATACCCTTTACATAATATAATCCTGTTTAATCAGGCGCGTTTTGCGATACATAGCATAGGATTTTTTGCTTTGCCTCTTCGACCGCTTTCTGTAGGTCGCTGTAACATAAATCCAAGATCGTTTCTGTTTTGACCCCGGTGAACGCTGCATTCACCTGAAAACCGACATGTTGTTCATCTATAAAACGAAATGTCAGTATAGGATTATTATCTGTTTCCATGCTGCTATATAAAAAACTATTTTTCTCGCGTTTCCATTCACAGAATTGCATGTAAAATTCGAAAAATGGGAAATATTCATCTCGATATATTACCCTATCGTTATAAACCAGCTCTAAATCCACCTCGATTTTGAGAATTTCTGTTAGTTTATATATGCCATTCAAAATCGATTCTGAATACCCTGATACACCTTTAATTTTCCATTCAATCATGCTCTTCACGGCCCCGCTTTTGTTTTTCGATATATACTTTTGAAATTTCATCATATCCACTCAATAAAAAGTAAAATCAGCAGAAAAATCAGGAACATAATAGCCCCTATTATAGCACCGATAAATATATACGTTTTTTTATTTTGCACCAATTGGGCGATCGAAAGTTTGATGATAGAAAAGGAAGGCAAGATGCTGAAGTAATAAAAATCCAGCTCGGCAGTCGGCTTCACTGCGCCTTTGTCGCCGTGGAAAACGGCCGCAGCAGCTGCTTCTTCTCCGGCAGGCAAATCAGGTGGTAGGTAACGTCCGCTTCCGCGTCTGTAATGGGGATCGTACGCCGGCCGGGCGGCGTCTGATTGCGCGGGTTGGCGAGATTGGTTATGAAGGAGAGCAGTGTGGATGACTGCACCAGCTCTTCAAATTCGAACTCGTCCGTTTGCACCAGGAACCGAGAAGAGGGCATTTTCTGCCGGCACAGGTCGGTCCAGAACCCGATTTGGTCCCGCAACAGGCAATTAAATCCGTTAAGCTGCGCAAAGGTCAGCGATTCGACGGCGGATAACGGATTGCTTTCGGGAACGCAGGCAAACAGCGTTTCCCGGACATAGGGGAAGTCGGCGAAAGCTGCATCGGGGCAGGCAAACGGCAGAATGCCGATATCGCACTGCCCGGCTGCGACCGCTTCCACAATTCGGTCGGTGCGGTTGAGAATCTGGGAGGAGATTGTGTTCTCCGGGAATTTGCCGGTCAGAGCGGGGAGCAGCGACCACAGCGGTGCCGGCGCGCAGGACGCCACGCGGATGGTGCGCCGGCCGCGGTCGAAGGCCTGCACGGCTTCCACGGCGGCTTGGGCGTCGAGCAGCAGCTTCCTTGCGTATTCCACGGCCTTCTCGCCGGTTTCGTTCAGGGCGATCTTATTCTTGCCGCGGTGGAACAGCGCGACGCCGAAGGCATCCTCCACGTGGCGCATGGTCCTGGTGATCGTAGGCTGGGAAATATGCAACGTTTCGGCGACTTGGGACAGGGTACCGCAGTCCGCGAAAGCGACGAATTGCGCGAGTTCCATCAAATTCAGCATGGGTCCTCCTTTAACTATTCACGATATGAATAGCAGATTTCTTTTTTTCTATTGTACAAATCCATTATAATGCGCTAAACTAGGATTTGTAAAGAGCGTTGCGGAAGAATAACGCTTCAAAAAATGAAATATGAGGAGGAAACAGAGATGGAATATGTCACGTTGAATAACGGCGTCAAGATGCCGATGCTGGGATACGGGGTTTACCAGACGCCGCCGGAGGAAACGGAGCGCTGCGTGCGCGAGGCGATCCAGATCGGTTACCGCAGCATCGATACCGCCCAGGCTTACGGCAATGAGGAGGGCGTCGGCAACGCGATGCGGCAATGCGGCCTGCCGCGGGAGGAACTTTTCGTTACCACCAAGATCTGGATCAGCAACGCCGGCTATGAAAAAGCAAAGGCATCCATTGAAGAATCGCTGAAGAAGCTCCAGACCGGTTATATTGACCTGTTGCTCATTCACCAGCCGTTCGGCGACTATTACGGCAGCTATCGCGCCATGGAGGAGGCGTATCAAAACGGGAAGGTCCGCGCCATCGGCGTGTCGAATTTCTATCCCGACCGTTTCCTGGATCTTGCGCATTTCGCGCAGGTCAAACCCGCGGTCAACCAGGTCGAGACGCATCTGTTCCAGCAGCAGAAGTCTGCCAAAAAATATATGCAGCAGTACGGTACGCAGATCATGTCGTGGGGGCCCTTTGCGGAGGGACGCAATGATTACTTCAACACGCCCGCGCTCAAAGAAATCGGCCAAGCGCATGGCAAGACCGCCGCGCAGGTCGCGCTGCGCTTCCTGCTGCAGAGCGGCGTGGTCGTGATCCCCAAATCCGTGCATACGCAGCGGATGCAGGAGAATTTCGACGTCTTTGACTTCACCTTGACCGAGGAAGAGATGCGGCGCCTGGAAGCGCTGGACGGCGGCCAGAGCCTTTTCTTCTCGCATCAGGATCCCGAAACCGTCGGATGGTTCATGACGATGGTTTGACCGTTTGCCTACCCTCGGTGAACAAAGGGCAATGCGCCCGGCGGCGACTGAAATGGCCGCATGCGGCGTTCTCGAGCTCGGCGGGCGGCAGCCCGCCGTCGCTTTGCGGCCTTGCCTGCAACCATTTCCTTCTCCCGCCGGGTCCGGAGAGTTTTTCGGGAGGGAAACGGGCGCCGGCTCCGCCGACGAGGCGGCCGGGCTTCGTGCCCGCGGGCGAGGAGAACACAGCCGGACGCCCGTTTCGCCGCGAAAAACCGCGTTTCCCCTTGTTCACCGAGAGTAACCCTATACAAAGCATCCTGACGGCCCGCGCTGCAAGGGCGACCGGGCTGCGGCAGAAACGCCCCCGGTTTTCTAAACCATACTGGTTTAGAAAACCGGGGGCGCTCTCTTTTGTCCGGGACACATCTATCTCTGGCGCGGTGCTTTTGCCGCACAGCGCCCAATTTCACCCTACAGCCCGCAAAAAAAACGGGACGCAACCGTCTTGCGTCCCGTTTCAAAATCGATCAGGAATCCTTACAGAATATTGAGCAGCAGAACCACCACGCCGAACACAATGGCAACCCATTTCGTGATTCTGGCGAGCAGCGCATCTACCGAACGCGCCTTGTTGCGGCCGAGGAACGTGTCCGCGCCGCCGTCGATAGAACCAAGGCCGGCGTTGTGGCCGCTCTGGAACAGCACGATAAAGATCAGCGCCAAGCAAGCCAGCAGCAGGATGACACCGCCTACGATCTGCAGCGCGCTCAAAGAAGCCAGCACAGGGAAACGGGAATTCAACATGGTCACAAACCTCCAACCAAATTTGAAACAGGGCTTTACCTGCTTATTTCTCTTGCTACCAAATCAGTCTAACACAAACGGTTGGAAAATGCAAGCATTTTTTGGACATCTTCCGCCTTTCTCTGCGTCAGGCTGCGGTCAGCTGCGCTCGTCGATGGGAACGTAGGGGAAATGCCCCGCCACGGCCTTGTAAGCAGGACGGATGATGCGGCTGCCGTCGCAGATCTCCTCGATGCGATGCGCACACCAGCCCGCGATACGGGAAACGGCGAACATCGGCGTGAACAGCTCCTGCGGGATCCCCAGGATCCGATAAACCAGGCCGGAATACAGGTCGACGTTGGCGCAGATGATCTTTTTGGCGGTTTTGTTGGCGTTGAATACATCGGGGGAGAGACGTTCCACCGCTTCCAGCAGCGTCAGCTCGTCCGCGAGACCGTTTTGCGCTGCGAGCTTTCTCGCATTTTCCTTCAGGATGATGGCGCGCGGATCGGAGAGCGTATAGACCGCATGCCCCATGCCGTAAATCAGGCCGCTGTGGTCGCCGGCTTCCTTGTTCATGATCTTGGTCAGGAAGGCGGAGATCTCGTCGTCGTCATGGTAATCGTGGATGCCCGCCTTCATGTATTCCAGCATCTCCATAACCTTGATGTTGGCGCCGCCGTGCTTGGGTCCCTTGAGGCTGCCGATGGCGGCCGCGATGGCGGAATAGGTATCCGTACCCGAAGAGGAAAGCACCCGGCAGGTGAAGGAAGAGTTGTTGCCGCCGCCGTGCTCGGCATGCAGGACCAGGCACAGATCGAGCAGCTTGGCTTCCTCATCCGTGAATTTGCGGTCGGGCCGCAGCGTCGAAAGAATGCATTCCGCCGTGGAATGCGACTTATCCAACGGGTGGAAGAACATGCTCTCGTTGTCGTAATGGCGGCGCTTGACCTGATAGGCGCTGACCGCGATGGTGGACAGCTGCGCGATGAGCGCGATGGACTGACGCAGCACATTCTCCAGGGAGGTGTCGTCCGGATGGTCGTCGTAAGAATACAGCGCCAGCACGGAACGCGCCATTTTGTTCATGATGTTGGGGGACGGCGCTTTGAGAATCATGTCGTCGACGAAGAACGGCGGCAGGTCGCGCCGGTCGGCCAGAATCACCTTGAAAGCGTCGAGCTGCTTCTGCGTGGGCAGACGGCCGAACAGCAGCAGCCAGATGCACTCCTCAAAGCCGAAGCGGTCGTCCCGCTGGAATCCGGCGATGAAGTCGTTGATATCCACACCGCGATAAATCAGCTCGCCCGGGATGGGCATACGCTCGCCCTCGTTGATGAGATAACCGTGCACGTTGCAGATGAGGGTCAGGCCGGCCATGACGCCGGAGCCGTCCTCGTTGCGCAGCCCGCGTTTGACGTGATATTTTTCATACAGGGCGGGATCGATCTTGTTATATTTGCGAAATTCGTCGCATAAGGATTGAACAGAGCTTGCGGAAGCTCCCGTATTTTTATTTTCGTTTTCTGCCATATTGGCTTCGCTCCTTTCCGTCGTTTGGCTGCATTTTGCAGAATCCAATTCTCATAGTTGCATTTTGAAATACAATGATGTAACTATTCTATCTTATATTTCCCTTAAAGTCAAGGATACGGGAGGCAAAAAATGAAAGATAAGATCATTCTTGTTGCATTTCTGGCGATTTGCATGATTGCAATGCCCTTGATGCTGGGCAGCAAGGCGGCGAACCTCGACCCGGAGGCGGCGCAGGAACCGACTGCGCCCAACGGCTCGCTCATCTCGGCCGACGGGAAAATTTATTTCACGGTCTACAACAAAAAGGAAGACCACATCATGGAGCTGGAAGGGCTGGAATATATCACCTGCGTTGTGGCGGCGGAGATGCCGGCCTCTTTCCAGGACGAGGCCCTCAAAGCGCAGGCGGTCGCGGCGTTTACCTATGCGCTCAACCGAAAGGAAAACGGCGGCGACCCGGACCGGCATAAAGGCGCGGAGGTTTGCACAGACAGCACGCACTGCAAGGCATATGCCTCTGTCGAACAGCTCAAGGAGCGCTGGGGCGACGATTTCGAGATGTACTATAATAAAGTCCGCCGCGCGGTGTCTTCCGTGTACGGAGAGATGCTGACCTACAACGACGAACCGATTGAGGCTGTTTTCCACGCCATCTCTCCGGGAACGACGGAGGAAGCGAAAAACATCTGGGGAAATGATGTGCCCTACCTAGTGTCCAGCGACAGCAGCTGGGACGAGAACGTCAGCGGCTATGAGACGACGGTCAAGGTCAGCCAGAAAGAGCTCAAGCAGATTGTGACGGACTATAACAGTTCCGCGGAATTCCCCAAGAAGCCGGAACAGTGGATCGGCAAAATCGTTTATTCCGATGTGGGCGGCGTGATGAGTATCGAACTGGGCGGCGTCGCCATCACAGGGGCAAAGATGCGGGATTTGTTCGGCCTGCGCAGCATTTACTTCACGACGAAGTACGACGACGGGAATTTCATTTTTACCGTGCATGGCTATGGACACGGAGTGGGGATGTCGCAATACGGCGCAAATTACCTCGCGCAACAGGGCGTGGGATATAAAGATATCCTGTATCATTATTATAGTGGGGTGACGCTGGAGAATTATTTTGTGCGACAGGCGCAGGAAGAGCAAGGCGAAGCCTGAAATTTTGGGGGAGAAGGAACGGACGCGGGACTGGCGGCGGTTGCCGTCACCGCGTCCGTTTTCCTGATGCAGCGTTTTTTGATTGGGAAACTGCGCGGGCCTGCCTTTTCGTCGCAGCCGACGCGCGGTTTCCCGCAAATGCGGATTGATATTTGCTATGGAAAACTGTATAATAAAAATAAATTGGAAAAACATTTCTTGCCTCACGCGCGGCGGGCGAAAGGCATGGCGCCGGACGCGACAGGACAAGCTGCCTGGCTGCGGTATACCGGCGCCCCGATGCGGCGCCGTGTTCCTGCGCGGCGGGAGGTATGGACCCGGCGGGACGAGCGCCGGGCGAGGATAGGGAGGATCGAATGATGGATACGGCGAAACTGCTCATGCGCTTGTCGGCGGCGGCGGCGCCCAGTGGACTGGAGGGCCATGCGCTGCTGCGGGAGATTCTGATGGGAGAGCTGGGGATCGAAGAGGAGAAAATCCGCGCCGACCGCAACGGCAACCTGCTGGCGGAGATTTGCCCCGGGCAGCCGGGCGGGCGGCATATCATGCTTGACGCGCATTTTGACGAGATCGGCTTCATTGTCACGGAAATCGATGACAAGGGTTTCCTGCACGTCGCGGGTGTGGGCGGCAGCTATCCGGGGACGCTGTTTGGCGCCAAGCTGCGCGTGTTGGCTGCGGAGCCGCTGTTCGGCGTCGTGGTGACCACGCCGCCCCATTTGCAGCAGGGCGGCGAGGAGGAGCTGCCGGCGGTGACGGATTTCTGCATCGATATCGGTTATGACGCCGAACAGGCCAAGCAGCGCGTCCGGTTGGGGGATATGGTTGTGCGGGAGCGCGCGCCGGCGCAGCTCGCGGCGGGCCGCGTCACAGGGAAAGCGCTGGATAACCGTGCGGGTGTGGCCGTACTGCTCGAGACCATCGCCCGGCTGCGGGAAACGGACGGCCCCAACCGCGTGACGGCGGTTTTCTCCGCGCAGGAGGAGGTCGGCACACGCGGCGCGGCGACCGCCGCTTTCGCCCTGCGGCCGGACGAAGCGGTCGTGGTGGATGTTTCCTTCGCCGCCCAGCCCGGCGCGCCGAAGGGGAAATGCGGCGAGCTCGGCGGCGGGCCGATGCTGGGTATTTCCCCGATCCTGTCCCGGCCTGCGTTTGACGCGCTGCGCCGCCTCGCGGAGGCCAAGGAGATTCCCTATCAGGTGGAAGTGATGGGCGGCCTTACCGGCACCAATGGCGATCCTGTGCAGATTTCCGGCGAGGGCGTGCCGGTGGCGCTCGTGTCTGTGCCGCTGCGCAATATGCATACAGGTGTGGAGATCATTGATCCGGAGGATATCCGGCAAAGCGCGGCGCTGATCGCGGCGTATCTGGGAGGGGAAGAAGCATGAAACAGGAACAGCTGGAATCGCTGCTGCGGGCGCTCGTGTCGATCGATGGCGTGTCCGGGGACGAGAGCCGCGTGCGCGACTTTATTCTCGCGCAGATCGAAGGATTCTGCGATTATGAGATCGACGCGCTTGGCAATGTGCTGGGAAGCACGCGCGGCACGGGCGAGGGCGCCCTTCTGCTCACGGCGCATATGGATGAAGTCGGTCTGATCGTGACTGAGGTGGAGGAAACGGGCTTTTTGCGTTTTGACACGGTGGGCGGTATTGACGCCCGCGTCCTGCCGGACAAGCGGGTGACGATTCATGGCGTGCCGGGCGTGATCTGCTGCAAGCCGGTGCATCTGATGAAGGCGGAAGAGAAAAAGAAGCCCGTCCAGGTGGACGGGCTGGTCATCGACATCGGCGCGCGCAGCCGGGAGGAGGCGGAACGCCTCGTCGCGCGCGGCGACATGGCGGCGTTTGAGCGGGAATATACCCGCTTTGGGGAAGCGGCGGACTTCGTGTGCGCGCCGGCGCTGGATGACCGGGCGGGCTGTGCGCTGCTCGTTTCTCTCATCCGCGCGCAGACGGCTGCGTTCCGCTTTGCCTTTACGGTGCAGGAAGAGGTCGGCACGCGCGGCGCCTATGCGGCGGCGTTTTCGCTGCGGCCGGCTGTTGCCGTCGCGGTGGAGACGACCACCGCGGCGGATGTTTCCGGCGTGGAGGACGGCAAGAGCGTGGCGCGCCTGGGCGGCGGGCCGGTTCTGTCGTTCATGGACCGCGGGACGATCTATGACCGCGGCGAGCGGCAAAAAATCGCCGCGCTGGCGGAGGAGAACGGCATCCGGTGGCAGCTCAAACGCGCCGTCGCCGGCGGCAATGATATGGCCGCGATGCATAAGACGGCGGCCGGCGCGCGCGCTGTAGCGATTTCCGTCCCGGCGCGGTATCTGCATTCCCCGTCCGTGGTGATCCGCCTGTCCGACCTGACGGAGACGGGGCGTTTGCTGGAAGCCTATCTTGCTGCGCAGAAGTGACCCCGTGTCCTTCTGCGCCCGCAGCGCAGGCCGGATAGGCTGGGTCTGCGGGCGGTGTGCCCGCGCGTCGATCTGTTTGATACAGAGAAATACAAAGAAAAGAGGAGCTTCAGATGCGTTACGCTACAATTTCATCTGCCCTGCCGCCGGTGTCGCGCCTTGTGCTGGGCAGCGATTCGTTCGGCACGCCCGTCGTGCCGGAAGCGGAGGCCTTCCGGCTGCTGGATATGTACATCGACCGGGGCGGCAACTGCGTGGATACGGCCCGGGTTTATGCCTGCTGGATCGACAATATGCTCGGCGCGAGCGAAACGACCATAGGGCGTTACCTGCACGAGCGGGGCGGCCGGGATCGCCTGCTGATCTCGACCAAATGCGCGCATCCCGACGGCGCCGGCTGGGACGCGCCGCGGCTGGATGAGGAAAATATCCGCCGTGATGTAGAGGATAGCCTTCGCGCTTTGCAGACGGATTATATCGACATCCTCTGGCTGCACCGCGACCATGCGACGGCGGACTTCGCGCAGATTTTCGAGACGCTGGAAGCGCTGCGCCGGGAGGGCAAAATCCGGGTTTACGGCGCGTCCAACTGGCGCCCGGAACGCATGCGCCTCGCGGCGGAAACAGCCGGGCGGATGGGGGCGGCGGGCTTTGTCGGCGCGCAGATCAAGTGGAGCCTCGCGCGCACGAAGCAGGATTATACGGACGACCCCACTCTTGTGGAATATGACGAGGATACCGCCGCCGGTTTCGACGCGCTGGGGCTGCCGGTGTTTGCCTATGCCCCGCAGGCAAAGGGGCTTTTCTCCAAGTTTTCCAGCGAGATGCGAGAGGGAGACAAGGCCAAGCTGCGGTATCTCGATGACGAAAATCTCAAGAAAGCGCGGCGGGTAGAGTTCCTTGCCCGGCAGCTGGGCGCCACCAACGCACAGGTGGCGCTGGCGTATCTGACCAGCGGGCCGTTGACTGTGTTCCCCATCCTGGGCTGCAAGAAGGTCGCGCAGCTGGAGGACAGCATGGGGACCGCGGATCTGGTGCTGACGCCGGCGCAGCGGGAATTTCTTGACCTGCGGCGGGAAGATTGCTGAGAAAGAAGAAAGGAAGCAGCATGCAAGAGCATTTTTATTCCACCGCTCCCTTGGAACTTGACAAAATTTTGGAACTGCTCGCAGAGGGGGCTTACAGCGAGCAGGCGAAGGAAAAAGCGCGCGCGCTGCAGCCCATGCCGGAGATCGGCGACGTGCGGCAGGCGCTCGAGGAGACGGATGCGGCCTACCGGCTGAGCATGCAGTACGGCGCGCCGTCGTTTTATGGTTTGCGCCTGCTCGCGGGCGAGCTGCGCCGCGCGCAGGCGGGCGGCACGCTGAGCATGGCGGAGCTGCTGCAGGTCGCGGCGCTGCTGGGAATTGTGCGCGCCGCCTCGCAGTACCGCGCACAGGCGCAGGATACATCCACGTGCCTTGACGAGCGGTTCGATATGCTCTGCCCCAATAAATACCTGGAGGATAAAATTAACGGCGCCATCGTTTCCGAGGAGGAGATGGCCGACAGCGCGAGCCCGGAACTTGCCGCCATCCGCCGCAAGATCCGTCAGGCGTCTGGCCGCGCGCGGGAGGCGCTGGAGAAGATGATCCGTTCCTCCTCCACGCAGAAATATTTGCAGGAAGCCATCATCACCATCCGGGACGGCCGCTTCGTCGTGCCGGTCAAAAGCGAGCACCGAAACGAGATCCCCGGCATGGTGCATGACACCTCCGCCAGCGGCTCGACGCTGTTCGTCGAGCCGACGGCAGCCGTCGAGGCCAATAACGAGCTGCGTGTGCTGGAGGGGAAGGAGAAGCAGGAGATGGAACGCATCCTGCGGGAGCTTTCCAAAGAGGTGGCGAGCTTTGCGGAGAGCATTCTTGACAGCAACCATCTGCTCATTGAGCTGGATTTCCTGTTTGCAAAAGCGCGCCTCGCCGTCAAGATGAACGCCGCCGTGCCGCGGCTGAATGCCGACGGCGTGGTGGAGCTGAATGCGGCACGGCATCCGCTCATTGCGGCTGACCGCGTCGTGCCGATCGATGTGCGCGTGGGGCGGGAGTTTGACACGCTTGTCATTACCGGTCCCAATACCGGCGGCAAAACCGTCGCGCTCAAGACGACGGGGCTGCTCACGCTCATGGCGATGTGCGGGCTGATGGTGCCGGCGCGGGAGGACAGCGAGGTGTCGGTTTTCGCAAATCTGTTGGCCGATATCGGGGACGAGCAGTCGATCGAGCAGTCGCTTTCCACCTTCAGCGCCCATATGAAGAAAACCATCGAGATCCTGCAGGCTGCGGACGCGCACAGTCTTGTGCTGTTTGACGAACTGGGTTCGGGGACCGATCCGGTCGAGGGCGCGGCACTCGCCACAGCGATCCTGGAGAACCTGCGGGAGAAGGGGAGCCGCGTCATCGCCACCACGCACTATGCGGAGCTCAAGCTCTTTGCGCTGGAAACGCCCGGCGTGGAGAATGCTTCCAGTGAGTTTGATGTCGCGACCCTGCGCCCGACTTACCGCCTGCTCATCGGCGTGCCGGGGCGGTCGAACGCGTTTGCCATTTCCGAGCGGCTGGGCTTGCCCGCGTCGATCGTCGCGCAGGCCAAGCAGCGCGTGAGCGCGGAGAACAGCCGCTTCGAGGAAGTGCTTTCCAATCTGGAGAGCACACGGCAGCAGGCGGAGGAGCAGCGGCGGCAGAACGCGGCGTTGCGCGCGGAAGCGGAACGCATGATGCGCGAGGCGGAAGCGGAGAAAGCGCGTCTCGAGGAGCGCAAGGCGCGGGAGCTGGAGCGCGCCCGCGCAGACGCCAAGCGGATCGTATCGCAGACGCGCGCGCAGGCCGATGCCATGCTCGAAGAGCTCGAACAGATGAAAAAGGAAGCGGAGAAGCAGGACCGCGCCGCTATGCTGCAAAAAGCGCGCAGCCAGAGCAAAGCCGCGCTCAAGCGGCTGGAGGACGCGGCGGACCCGGTCGAGCAGCGGCAGCAGTCCAAACGCGCGCTGCCCCGCCCATTGCATCGGGGCGATACCGTGACCATCGTCGACATGGGCAAGAAAGCAGTCGTGCAATCGGAACCTGGCGCGGATGGGATGGTCGAAGTGCTGGCGGGCATCCTCAAGATGCGCGTGCATATCGACCGGCTGCAGCTGGAGGAGGAGAAAAAGAAAGCGCAGGTCGGCGGCAGCCGGCGGACGACGTCTGTCGCGGCGGCCAAAGCCAATACGGAAATCGATGTGCGGGGCCAGACGGTGGATGAGGCGATGATGGAGATCGACCGCGTTATTGACAGCGCCGTGCTGATGAATCTCAGCCAGCTGACCATCATCCACGGCAAGGGGACCGGCGCGCTGCGCAAGGGGATCCATGAGGAGCTGCGCCATAATCCTTCCGTGCGCAGCTTCCGCCTGGGCACTTTCGGCGAGGGAGAAATGGGCGTCACCATTGTGGAGCTCAAGTGAAGCAAAATGCCCGGCATGACGGCGGTGCGGCGCCGCAGACTGCCGGACAATCACGCCCGGCGGGCCGCGCCTGCCGGGCGCTGTGAACGCATTGAAAAAGTCAGCCCCCGGCGGCCCGCTGGAATTTGGAAAACGGGTTGAGTTGGCGGGCGGAATTTGCTATAATACGATCAAAGGATCCGTTATCGGTTGGTGTCATGGCCGAGCCCCCCGCCGGCGCGCCGGTGGTTTGCCGTGTTCTGCGGGTTTGCCCCGCCGTTGGTTTCGGGGGAACGGGACCAAGCGCCGCCGGGCGGATCAAGGGGAAGGGAGAACCGCGTCATGTTCAAAGTCAAATTGCTTTCTCATTCGCCGAACCCGGACGCCACTATCGCGGCCGCAGCCCGGCTTTGTTATTCTTCCAGCGACATTGAGAGCCTGCAGGAGTCTATCTCGCCGGAACAGGCGGAGAAATTCGTGCAGATGCTCGCGCAGATCGGTCACGAGAGCCCGCTGGAGCATTCTATGTTCACCTTCGGCATCGAGGGGGTGTCGCGCTCCTTTCTCGCGCAGATTACACGGCATCGTATCGCGTCCTATAGCGTGCAAAGTCAGCGTTACGTCCGGCTGGAGTCGTTTGAATATGTCGTGCCGCCCGCCATCGAGCGCAATCCTGCGGCCAAGGCGCGGTATCTCCAGGCGATGGAGGAGGATGCCGAACATTACGAAGCGCTGACCCGGCTGCTGATGGAAGATGCCAAGCGCGCGCTGATAGAGAAAGGGGAGGACGAGGCAGCCGCCGCGCGCAAGGCGGAGAAGATCGCCATCGAGGACGCCCGGTTCGTGCTGCCCAATGCCTGCGCGACCAAAATGGTCGTCACCATGAATGCGCGCAGCCTGCTGCATTTCTTCTCGCAGCGTTGCTGCCGCCGCGCCCAGTGGGAGATCCGCGCGGTCGCGACGGAGATGCTGCGGCAGGCCAAAGCCGTGGCCCCCGCCGTGTTTGCCAAAGCGGGGCCGCCCTGCGTCAAAGGCCCGTGCCCGGAAGGGAAAATGTCTTGCGGCTGTGCGAGCGAAGTGCGGGAGGAATTCCTGCATATGGGGGATGCGTGATGGGCAGGCTCATTGTGATCGAGGGGCTGGACGGCAGCGGCAAGTCCACGCAGGTGTCCCTGCTGCCGGCGTCGCTGCAGGCGCGCGGTGTGGATTGCCGCGCCATCAAGCTGCCCAATTATGAGGATGATTCCAGCGCTTTGGTGCGCATGTACCTGGCCGGCGCGTTCGGGAGCCGGGCGGAGAACCTGACGGCGTATGCCGCGTCCTCTTTTTATGCGGTGGACCGCATCGCTTCTTTCTGCAAAGACTGGCGGCGGGACTATGAGGCCGGAAGGCTCATTCTCGCCGACCGGTACACGACCTCCAACTGTATTTACCAGATGTGTAAACTGCCGGAGGCGGCATGGGAGGAATATCTGCACTGGCTGGACGACTTTGAATATGACAAGCTGGGCCTGCCGCGCCCGGATTGTGTGTTATATCTCGACGTACCGCTCGCGCGCTCGCGGGAGCTGCTGGATCAGCGGTATCACGGCGACGCCGCCAAGCGCGACATCCATGAGCGCGACGCGCAGTATCTGGAGAGGTGCCATGCGGCGGCGCAGTATGCGATCGCGCGCTGCGGCTGGCGCAGGATCGATTGCATGCGCGCCGGTGCGCTTCGGTCCGTCGAGGACATTCAGGCGGAGATTTTGGCTTGTCTGCCGCTGTGAAAGAAAGAGATGATGGGATTTTATGCTGCCGTTTCGGCCGATTGCGCTGACGGACGCCGCCCGCTTTCATGCGGCGTATCAAAAAGACGGGTATCCGATCAGCGACCAGAGCTTTGGCATCTGTTTCATGTGGAAAGATGCGCAGCAGATGCAGTGGTGCGAGATAGACGGCTGTGTGTTTCTCCGCTTTCTCTATAACGGGGCGTTTTACTATACGCCGCCGCTGGGCGCGCGCGAATTTGCCGCGGCGCTGCGTCTCATCCGTGCGGACGCGTGCGCGCGGGGGGAGCCGCTGCGGCTTTCCCCGCTGACGGAGGAGAATTACCGACAGGCGGAAGCGGTGCTGGGCAGTCCGGCGGTCGCGATGCCGGCGTATTTTGACTATGTATATCTCGTGTCTGATCTGGCGACGCTGGCCGGAAAGAAGTATCATGCCAAGCGTAATCATATCGCATATTTTGAGCGGACCTATGCGTATACCTACGAACCGCTGGGGCCGGAGAATCTCGCCGACTGCCGCGCCATGCTGGAAGCCTGGTACGAGATGAACGATGGTGAAAAGTCAAAAGCCTTGACAGATGAACGACGGGCAATTCATACGGCGCTGGAGTATTATGCTCCGCTGGGCTTTGTGGGCGGGCTGCTGCGCGTGGACGGGAAGGTAATTGCCTTTACATTCGGAGAGCGCCTCGATGAAGAAAACTTTGTGGTACACGTGGAGAAGGCGTTCTATGATTACCGCGGCGCTTATCCGATGATCAACCGCGAGTTTGTGCGGCGCGCGCTGCTGTCCTATCGATATATCAACCGCGAGGAGGACACCGGCGACGAAAACCTCCGCCGTGCGAAGGAATCTTACCATCCCGCGCTGCTGCGCAGGAAATATACGTTGATTTGCGAGGGACCGTCATGATCCGACAGGCCAGACCGGAAGAACAAGCGGCATTGCAAACGCTGTGGCTGTCCTCCTTTGCGGATGAGGAGCCGTGCGTTGCGCTGTTTGTGCGGTCGCTTTGCTCATATGGCTGTGCGCTGGTGGATGCGGCGGAAGACGCGCTGCGGGCTATGCTGTTTCTGCTGCCGGTCCGGGTGCAAATGAGCGGCGCGTCGCTGCCCGCTTCGTATATTTATGCGGCTGCGACGCGGCCGGACTGCCGCGGGCAGGGGCGGATGACGCGCCTGCTGGCGGCAGCGGAGGAGAGGGCGGCGTCGCGCGGCGACGTCTGTGTTCTGCTCTGCCCGCAGACGGAATCCCTGTTTGCGTTTTACGGCGCGCGCGGCTACACAGGCAGGATCGACCGCTGCTCGTTTCTGTTTTCCCGTCCCGCAGAGCGGACATCGTCGATGCTCCCGATGCGTGCGATTTCGCCGGAAGAGGCGTCTGCGCTGCGGGCTGCGGCGCTGCAAGGGCGGGACGCAGTGCAGCTGCCGACCGCGCAGCTGCGGCTGAAAGCGGCGGACACGGCGTTGGCAGGCGGGACGCTTCTGGGCTGGCATGGCGGCTATGCGTTCGTCGAGCCGGAAGGGAGACAACTGCATGTGCGGGAGCTGCTTTTGGGCGGCGCGCAGAAGGATATTCTCCCGGCGCTTTGGGAAAAATATCCGAAAGCCCTGACGATGCGAATCGACGCTGTCCTCGATGGGGATGAAACACTTTCCGCTCCGGGCCAATGGCGGCCGTATGGCGCCTGTCGATGGCTGGCCGCGCCGCCGGCGGGTTGGAAAGATGCAAGGCTGTTTATGAATCTGATGTTGGAATAAAACGCGAAGTTAAGGAGGATGGACAGATGATTTATGTATTTTTGGCGGACGGGTTCGAGGAGCTGGAAGCGATCGGACCGATCGATCTGCTGCGCCGCGCCGAGCTGGAAGTCGTGACGGTGGGCGTGATGGGCAAAACCGTCACCGGCGCGCATGGGGTGCCATTCACCGCAGACAAAACCGTGCAGGAGATCGCGCTGACGCAGAAACTGCAGGCCGTCGTCCTGCCGGGCGGCATGCCGGGCACGATCAATCTGGAGAAAGACACCGTGGTGCGGCAAACGGTCGCGTATGCCGCGGCGGAGGGCAAGCTGGTGTGCGCCATCTGCGCCGCGCCGTCGATCCTGGGGCATATGGGCTTGCTGCAGGGCCGCCGCGCAGTGTGCTTTCCCGGTTTTGAGCAGGAACTTGCGGGGGCGCAGATCGGCGAGCAGAGCGTCGTGCGCGACGGAAACCTGATCACGGCCAAAGGCGCGGGCGTCGCGGTGGATTTCGCGCTGGAAATCCTGCGCGCGCTGGGGCTTTCGGCGCAGGCGGAAAAGATCCGCCGCTCGATTCAGTGCCCGTGACGGCGCCCGGGACGAAGGAGGCCTGCCGCACCTTTGCCCGGGCTTATCGGCATGGCTTGCCCGTCCAGGAGAAACAGGAGCGGGACGCTGCGATTGTGGATGCGCTGCTTGGCAGTCAGTTTTATCTTGACTGCACGCTGCTTTTGTGTTACGCTTCAACCAGATGGGAAATTGACACAGCTGCCTTGCTGCGCGCGGCATGGCGCGACGGCAAGCAGGTTGCCCTGCCTCGGTGTGAGGGGCCGGGACGGATGCGGTTTTATCTTGCCGCGCAGGAAGAAGCGCTGCATCCCGGCCCGTTCGGCATTCTGGAACCCGGTCCCGATCCGGGCCGTCTGGTGGAGACGTCGGCGGCAGGCAGCCTTTGCGTTGTGCCGGGTCTGTGCATGGGCCGGGACGGCAGCCGGATCGGCTATGGCGGCGGTTATTACGATCGTTTTCTTGCGCGCTATCGCGGCGTGACGGTGGGCGTCTGTTATGATGCGGTGCTGTTTGACAGTCTTCCGCAGACGGCTGAGGACCGGAGGCTGCACTGGATTGCGACGGAGCGGGGTATGAGCGCCTGCGGCGGGCAGAAGTGAGGGCCGGCTTGTCCGTTTTCGAGGCAAAAGGGGGAGACGGCCGCGTTTCCGCAGCCGCCTCGAGGGGAGTTGATGGTGAGCTTAGTTGCACCCACAGCCGCAGCCGCAATCGCAGTTGTCGTCGCCGCAGCCGAGGAGGACGATGATGATCAGCAGGATCCAGATCCAGCAGTCATCGCCAAAAATGTTTCTCAAGCAGGCCATTTGTTTCACCTCGCAATTCAGTTTGATACATACTATGACTGCCCCGGGAATTTGGTTACAACCCGAAAGGAGAATTTGCAGATGACGGAAAAGAATCAGTTCGGCCCCGCGCCGGAGGAAGAAAAGACCCAATCCGCTGAGCAGGCGCCGGCAGAGCAGGAGCTTCCGGAAGCTGCCGGGGAGGAGAAAGACGCGCCGCAGGAAGATGCGCGCTATCAGATCCAGCTGCCGAATCTGGATGAAGAGATTCCGGATTATGTTCCCGCGCAAAATCCGGCACCCATCGTTGAGGAAGGGAAAAAGCCGCGCCGCCCGGCCAAACGGGGCGCGGGGTGCTTCGGCACGGTGGTATATACTGTCGCCATTCTGCTGGTATCGGTGTTTTTCGCGGTGGTGGTGCTGACCGTTCTCAATGATATCACGGGCCTGGTCAAGGACGACGTGCAGATCGATGTCACCATTCCCGAGGGCGCGACGCTGTCGGACATCGCGGATATTTTGCAGGAGAATCATATCATCAACAGCGCCGTGGGGCTTAAGGCTTATGCCAAGATCACCAATGCAGGCAGCAATTATCAGTATGGCGTATATACCCTCAACCCCCGCATGGGGTATTCTGAGCTGCTCAGCGCTTTGCAGCAGCAGACGACTTTCCGCAAGACGGTGGATGTGCAGATCATCGAGGGAAGAACAGTGGAACAGATCGCGGAAATCCTGGAAGCCAAGCAGGTGTGTTCCGCTGCGGAATTCCTGGACGCCGTCAATAATGGCGATTTCTCTGATTATGATTTCGTTGCGCAAATACCGGATAATGCCGACCGGAAATACCGGCTGGAAGGATATATTTTCCCGGATACCTATGAATTTTATGTAGCGGACACGGCGGAGAACGTCATCCGCAAGTTCCTCGACGCGTTCGAAAAGCGCGTGACAGAAGAAATGCGCGCGGAAGCAGAGGCGCAGGGCATGACAATCGACGAGCTGATTACGCTCGCCTCCATCGTGCAGAAGGAAGGGAAGAGCCAGAACACGATGGAGCTGGTGTCTTCCGTTTTCCGCAACCGCTTGAATAATCCGCAGGAGTATCCCTATCTGCAATCTAACGCGACGCTCAGCTATGCGCTGGGCGAGGCGATCGTATGGGCGACCAACGAGCAGATGAACAATCCTGATCCGTATAACAGCTACACCAATGAGGGATTGCCGCCCGGAGCGATCTGCAATCCTGGCAAACAGGCGATCGAAGCGGTGCTGGCCAATGAGAAAAGCGATTATTATTACTTTGTGACCGACGACAACGGCCTGTTTTATTTCTCCAAGACGGCCCGTGAGCATCAACGGGAGGTCGAGGCGATTCAGGAGACGGGACAGGGCAGCAGAGGCACCGGAAAGCGCGTATCATGACGACGGGAAAGAAGCGGCCGGAGCTGCTCGCGCCGGCCGGTGATATGCAGAAACTGCGCGCGGCGCTGGCGTTCGGCGCGGATGCTGTCTATGTCGGCGG
Source organism: Candidatus Tabaqchalia intestinavium (assembly GCA_904420005.1). Taxonomy (GTDB): domain Bacteria; phylum Bacillota; class Clostridia; order Oscillospirales; family CAJFTT01; genus Tabaqchalia; species Tabaqchalia intestinavium. Next base: position 45,625 of record CAJFTT010000046.1, read on the forward strand.
GACGCAGTTCGGCCTGCGCGCAGCCAGCCGCAACTTCACGCTGCCGGAGTTGGCGCAGGCGGCCGATCTGATGCACGCCGCCGGGAAAAAACTCTATCTCACCGTCAACGCGACGCCGCATAATGCCGAGTTGCCGGCCCTGCGGGAATTCCTGCCGCAGGCGCAGAGATGCGGCGTCGACGCAGTGATCGTCGCAGATCTGGGCGTGTTGGAGCTGGTCAAGACATGCGCGCCCGGTCTGGCGGTGCATATCTCCACCCAGGCCGGCGTCACCAATTACGAGACGGCGCGCGCCCTTTTTGCGTTGGGCGCGCGCCGAATTGTGCTGGCCAGAGAGCTGACGCTGGAGGAGATTCAGGAAATTCGCCAGCGTCTGGATCCCGCTTGTGAAATTGAAGTGTTCGTGCATGGCGCCGTTTGCATTTCGTTGTCCGGCCGCTGTCTGCTCTCGCAATATATGACCGGCCGCGACAGCAATCGCGGCGCCTGTGCGCAGCCCTGCCGGTGGAACTATCGCTTGGTCGAAGAGAAACGGCCGGGGCAGTATTATCCGGTCGAGCAGACGGAAGGCGGGACGTATATTCTCAATGCGCGCGACCTGTGCCTGCTGGAGCATCTGGACAAATTGATGCGGGCGGGAGTGGACAGCTTCAAGCTCGAGGGACGTGTCAAAACGGAGTATTATGTCGCCACTATCACGCGGGCGTATCGCCATGCGATCGACGATTGCCTGCACGCGTCGGGCGCGTGGGCGGTCGATCCTGCGCTGCTGCAGGAGGTCTGCAAGGCGAGCCACCGGCAGTATGACACGGGGTTTCTGCTCGGCCGGCCTGAAGATGGACAGATTTTCGATCAGTCCGGCTATTTGTGCGATGCGCAGATCCTCGCTGTGGTGGAAAACGCGCAGGATCATGGAGCGGTCTGCCGGGTGAAGAACCCATTTTCCGTAGGGGAACAGGTGGAAGTATTGACGCCCGGGGATGTGCTGCGCGTCACGGTGGAGGAGATTTTGGATCCGCAGGCGGGGGCGGTTGCGCGTGCAAAGCATCCGGATCGTGTGGTGGAGGTGCGGCTCTCTCAGCCGGTGCCGACGCCGGCTTACCTGCGGCGCGCAGCGGCGCAGAGCGACAATGGCAGGGAATGAGGTGCCTCAACCGTGCGAGGAAATCCTGTCCGGCTGGCTGTGCATGATGCGGTTCATTTTGATGGGCCAATACCTTATGGGATATGAAGAGGAACAGCGCCCTCTCGGTGAGAAATCACCCTGAGGGCGCTGGCTTTTTGTGTGTTTTTTCTATTGCACTCGAGAAAGAAGGAAAAACGAAGCTTTTGCGATGCCTAGCAGACGGCTGGCTGCGCTTTCCTCACCTGTGCGCGCGTACCTGGCCGTTGTAGCCTTGCCGGTCTCCTGATGCTGCAGGCCCGACGGTAGGAGAAAATAGGCATCGGTATGGCTGCGCATGGATGCGTGCAACGTCCGCCCAGCGCGGCGGCACCAGTTCGCATCTATGCCGGCCGCTTTGTTTGTCGAGGATATTCATAGGCGAAAAAGAGCGCGACAGGGCGAGAAATATGGGCTCGGCCGGTGTGTGGCGCCGGCTTTACAGGTCAGGCAAAGAGCTTGGCGACCGCCAGCAGCAGGAGCAGAACGCCGCCGACCCAGGAAAGATCAAACCGCACGCGGGAGGAAAGGCGCTTGCCCAGCGCCGTCCCGCAGACAACGGCCAGGCAGGTGAAGAAAAAGGTCGTTGCCACCGCAAGCAATACCGGCGTCTGCGCGAGCCCGGCGCCGATGCCAGCGGCCAGGCCGTCCAGCGAAAGCGCGACCGACAGCGTGGCGGCTTCCCAGGGCGAAAGCGTGCGCGAATGATCGCTGTCAGCTTCTTCCGGTACGGCGTACAGCCGCAGAATGGAGGGCTTCGTGTCATTTTGCGTGTTTTTGCGGGCTATGCGCCGCAGAAACGCCTTGATGGGGCCGTCAAACAGCTTGGTCAGCGCGAGCAGCAGCAGAATGGAGAAACTGAACCAGCGAGAGAATTCTGGCGAGAGAATGTGCTGGAACCAGCTTCCAGCCATAAGCGCCGCCGCAAGGAGCAAGCTGCAAAAGCCGCCCACGACGGCCACGGAAGCAAGCGGGATCCGAATGCGGTCTACCCCATAGGAGAACCCCGCTACGAAAGCGTCGACCGACAGCGCGGCGGCCAGCAGCAGGGAAAAAAGCAGCAGGGAGAAAAAATCTGTCAAATATGCATCACCGCCTTTATGCGCCGGTGAGCGTGCGCCGCGATGCGCCCGGACCACCGGAACAGGATATAGTTCATCCTATTCCGGCGCGAACCGGGCGGTGACAAGCCCTGCCGGCACAGGGGAAAGGCAAATTCCGTCGGTCGCAGGGATAGATACAAAAAGAAGGACGCTATGCAAACATTTCGCATAGCGTCCTTCTTTGCTGCCTTAGGCTTAATAAAACCCCTGGTAAAAAAGCCTTGGCAAATAAAACCTCCATGATACAATCGAGATGGTTTGGCAACCGCATCACGAAAGAGCAAGGAGGTTTTACGCAAATGAAAAATGAAGTGAAGCACACGGCACACT
>CAJFTT010000047.1 GCA_904420005.1 Candidatus Tabaqchalia intestinavium
GAGGACAAACCTCGAGGACAAACCTCGAGGACAAACCTCGAGGACAAACCTCGAGGACAAACCTCGAGGACAAACCTCGAGGGAAGCAAAAAAGCAGACAAGCCTCCTTCGAGGAAAACCGAAGGAGGCTTTTGGATGAAAAGAAGGCAACTGTGTTCTGCACTGCTGGCGGCTGCGCTGCTGCTGGTGCCGGCGCCGACGGTTCTGGCGGAGGGGGACACGCTGACGGTGGACGGTGTCGACGCCATGCAGGTGTCCAGCGGGGATGGCTGGTCGTATTCCGCCGAGACGAAAACGCTCACGCTCGACGGCTATGATGGCGGGCCGATCATCGCGACCGGCGAGTTCACCGTGCTGCTTGCGGACGGCAGCGAGAACAGCATCGCTGCAGCGCAGGGCACCGCGCTGGGGACGCAGGAGGCGTTCGGCGAGGATCTTGTGCTGACGATCCGGGGCGCCGGAGAGACGGCGGAGGGTGCCAGCCTGACCGTGACGGGGACGGGTACCGTGAATAAGGTCGGCTGGAGAAATGCGGATCGAGAACTGCACGCTCACGGCGACAGCCACGCAGGCAGCGCTGCAGGACGAATGTGTGCGCTCCGAAGGATTGTCGCTGGATGTTGAGAACGCCATTGTCGATATCACGACGCCGGGCGTGGGCTTGACCTGCTTTAACTATGTGAATCTTCTCAGCAGCAACGTGACGATCGACGCGGGTTATTTCGGCGTCAACGCCAATAACGAAACCCTCACTGCGAAAAACACCGTGTTCAATATCCAGGCTGAGCAGGGCAACGGACTGTATACCTATATCGGCGGCAGCATTCTGCTGGAGGAATGCACCGGCAGCGTGCAGGCCGGTACGGCGGCGATTTACAAGAACAATGCAGTTAACGATCCCGAGCCGATCGTCCAGCTGAAAAATTGCGACGGGCTCTCTCTGCTGGCGCCATACGGCATCATGTCTTTCGGTGACGTGGAGGTGGACGGAGGGGAGATTTCTTTCTCCGACGACGCGACCGGTATTTATGCCTATACCCCGGATGCCGGCGTCTACACGGCCAACACAGACATCAAGGGCGACGCCGTGGTCGATGCTTCCAACTGTGCCCGCGCCGTGCGGACGTTCGGGACTTTTACCTGTGCGCAGACGGCGACGTTTGCCGGTCAGGTGCTCTCCCAGACGGACACGGAGCTCGTGCTCTATGGCACATATGCGCTTTCCGCTGACCTGGTTATAGAGGAAGGCCGCGGGCTGGAGATCGCGGCGGGCGCGGTGATTACAGTGCCGGAGGGTATCCTGCTTGACGCGACGCAGGCCAGCGCCTTGGATGTCAACGGAACGCTGGAGATCGAGGGTACACTGCGGGCGGATGGCGGCACCGCGGTCAATCGCGGCACCATCGCCAACCGCGGAACCGTTGCGCTGACAGAGGGCACGGCGATGCAGAACGAAGGGACGATCACGAGCCTGTGCACTGCGGCATTCGCCGTGGAGGGAAATGCCATCGAGCTGGAGCATGCTTGGGACGCGGGCGTTGTCACCACGCCGCCGACGCTGTCCGCGCCGGGGGAAAAGACCTTCACTTGCCAAAATGACCCAACCCATACCTATACAGAACCGGTGCCGCAGCTGGAAGAAGCGGATTACACGGCGGTGGACGCTGCCATCGAGAAGGCCCAGGCGCTCGATCGGGACGAATATGTTGATCTGAGCGCGGTGGACGCAGCTGTCGCGGCCGTCGAGCGCGGCAAGGACAGCACGCAGCAGGCAGCGGTGGATGCGATGGCCAAGGCCATTGAGGACGCGATCGCCGCGCTGCAGAAGAAGCCGGCGGAAGAGCCGGGAACGCCGGAGGTGCCGGAAACAGGATATGCGCTTCCCATTGCGCTGTGGGCAGTGGCGCTGCTCGCGGCGGGCGGCTGCTTCGCGGCGGTTTGGATGAGGAATCGGGCCGCGCGCTGAGCGGGAGAAAATTGCATGACGCCATCCGCGGCCAGGCGGAAAAAACCGAAGCGGCCCGGGATTGATATCCCGGGCCGTTTCGGCTTTTCTGCGAGGCGGCGGCCTGCGCGTCAGGCCTGTCCGCCGAGGGAATACCGCTCGTCGCCCACGACGACGGTGACGGTTTCGGGGAACATCAGGCGGTAAAGCGCCGCGGCATCCGAGACCGGCTGCCAGGCACGGTTATCGTTGGCCTCCGCGTAGTCCTGCGTGCACAGGGAGGCGTCTATGTTGGGAAGATAGAATTTGGCATGTTCATAATAGGAAAGCGAATCCGGCAGAATCACTTCTGTGAGGGAAGCGGGCCAATTGGCGTAATAGGGCTTTGAAACGAAGCGACACCCGGAGAGATCCAGCATTCGCAGCGCGGGACAATCGCGCACCGTTTCTGCGGAGAATTCCTGCACAGCCGGCAGGATGAGAGAGGTCAGCGCAGGAAGGTCCTTGAGCGCCTCGGCTTTTTTCGCGCCCGGCGCGGTGATGGAGGTCAGCGCGTCGCAGCCGGCGAAGTCTTTCCCATTGAGCAGCGTCATATGCGCCGACAGCACGACCGATTCGATGGTAACATTGCCGGAGAAGGTGGCGGAAGACAGATCCACGACCTTCTTGTTATCAAGGATGGAGGGGATCACGACATGCGTGGCGTCGCCGTGATATTCGGTGATGCGCACGCCGCCGGAAACCGCTTCCCATGTGAAGTCTGCGGGCAACGCGCCCGCTTCCGCCGAAGAAACCGGGTCCCCAGCAGGGGACGACACGTCGGGCGCAGCTGGCGGTTGCCCGCAGGCTGTCAGCGTCAGCGCGAGGGAGAGCGCGCACAGCAGACGGAGAACGTTTTTCATATTTTTTCACTCCTTCATGGTGATGCGAGCGTCGAACGAACCCGGGTCGTATGCGCCGCGCCCTGGCGCGGCGACGCTTGCTTCTCTCTATGATACAAAAGTGAAAATGCCACGTCAATCTGCCGCGGGCTTAGTGTTTGCGGAGAAAATGAGGGCGGGGGACCGGACTCAGAGCGGCTCCCGGTATGTAGGGGGACGGGCGATGGGGCCGCTGTGGGGCTGGCGCGGGAGCAGACGCGCGGCTCTTGCACCGGAAACAAAAAACGTCGGAGCAGAAACCGCCGCGGGCACCAAAACAGACTGTTGAGACAGGGAAACAATCCTGTAGGGGCGATAGCCGCCCGCTGCGAATTTTGGGGCAACAACGCCATGAAAGCAGAGATGAGAAACGTTTTGAGGGACGGCATATAGCCGTCCCTCTTCCTTTTCTTAAAACAAACGTACCGAACGCCGCAGACTTTTTATGCGTTTTTCTCCTGCGGCGCACCTCGACCGTTCTGTGGACGCTTTCCGCCTGCATCCGGGCGCAAACGCCGCGCACAGCGGCCGGAACGGGGCGCAGCCACAGCGCGGGGCCATAGGATTGCCGGCAAGGGATCCCCCTCGCTGAAACAGTAAGTGGACAGGCCTGCCGCTGCGCCCGTGACTGGGTCATCCCGCGGGGAACAGCTCCTCCACGCGCGCCGCCGACAGGTCGAAATATTCGATCAACTGTTCTTTGGCGAAATCGCGGCGGCGATTGACGATGCGCCGCAGATTGTCCACCTCCGTCAGCCAGTCGTCATAGGACGGGCGGTCCCACCGCGCGCCGTGCAGCTTCATTTCGCTGTCGATTTTGGCGACCATGCCGTCGAGGATCTCCAGCATGCGCTCGGGCTGGAAAGTGGTGTTGAGATGCTCGGCGAACCGCTCGATGAATCGCTCCTTAAAGCCGCTGTTCTCCATCAGGCCGCGCTGCATGGCGGTGGAGAAGGCGTTGTTGGAGCCGTGACCGTCGGGGTTGAACATCTTCTCAAACATGTTGTAGGAATCCCATAGGCTCTCGTTGCGCAGGCACATGTCAAGATCGAACAACACCCAGCGCCATTTGCTGCCCTCGGTGCGCTCGCGGTAAAACTTGATGTTGCCCGTGTCGCCGTTGGCGAAGAAAATCTCCGCGATGAGGTAGTCGATATAGTTTTCAATATCCACCTGCGACGCGACATAGTCATAATTCTCCTGGATGGACAGGTCATGCGATTTGACGTACTCCAGCAGCGCTTTCCACTCCTGATTGGAGCCCTGCTGCACGGTGGAGTTGCCCTTGAGCCGATCGAGATTATCCGGATCGAGCCCTTCGTGCGTCGCGAAATATTGATCGTTGACCTTCTCCCGCAGGTCGAAATAGCCCCAATATTCGCCGTTGAGATACACGGCGACCGGCTGCCAGTCCATGATGGCGTTGGAGCACTGTCCCTTCATGACCTGCGCGCAGAAAGCGTCGCGGATGCGGGTGAATTTCTGATCCTGCCCGCCGGCACGCAGCACGAGGCTGCCCATGAAGGTCACGTCGTTATTCTCAAAGAACGGATAGTTGATGTCGCCCTGCCCGTAGTCGTCGCGGAAATAGACTGCCAGGCTTTTCTGATCGTAGGCGCGGGAATACTGCCCGAACACCTTGATGCCGGCGCGCAGATCGAGCGCCTTCTGGCCGGAGACGTCGAAATATTCAAACGCCACCTCGCGTTCCCAGTCCTTCCAGAAATTTGCTCCCGTGTAAGGGAAGGAGGAGCTGGCGCCGGGGCCTTTGACGAGGATGCCCGATTCGGTGCTGAAAAGATTATCCGGATCGGTCGACAGGCAGACGACCGGGATGTCGTGCTTCTGGGTCAGATAGGTCGCGCTGACCGTGTCGCTGGGCAGCTTTCCGTCGGCGAAAGCGCGCACATGCAGCGTCATGGTGTCGATAACGCCCAGGCCGCTCGCCGGGAATTCCGGGGAGGAAGCGGTCGGCTCGGTGCCGTCGGTGGTATAGCGCACGGTGACGCCGGGGGCGGCGGATACGGTGATGGAGTCGCCCTTCGACGCATAGCCGCCGCTGCTTGAGAGCGTGGGCTTGTCGGCATAGGTGGTATAGGTGGTCTGTGCATTTTCCTCACGCGGCGTCGGATCGGAGAAAAATACCCGCTCGATCAGGGAGCCGCCCGCCGCGCGGCCGGAGGTCACGCCGCCCCGCAGCTTGCCCGTGGTGAACACGTCGAGCGTCAGCCCATCGGGATTGGTCAGGTAAAGCGTTTCTCCCGTTGTGCTGATCTTGAAGGGGGCGTAGAGCGAATTTTTCTTTTCCTTCTCTGGCCCCTCCGCGCCAGGGCAGTAAATCAGCAGGTATTCCCCGGCCTCGATGGTCGTTTCCGGGAAGGTGAAGGCGTAGCGGTCCTCGAGCTTTTTGCTCAGGCCGAAGCCCGTCAGGTCGATGTCCTCGTCCGAGCCGTTATACAGCTCGATCCAGTCGTACGCTTCCGCGCTGCCGCTGCCGGTGCCGACCGCGGCGACTTCATTGATCCAAAGGCCCTCGTTGCCTGCGGCGACGGCTTCCTGCAGAGAAGCGTACCCGGCGGAGGTGTTGGCTTTTCCAGGCGTGGGGATGCGGAAGAACTGCCAGGCAGCCGCATCGTCCGGGCTGGTACCGCAGGAGATGCCTTCCGTCAGACCCTGCAGCTCGATGCGCTGCAGGGCCGCGCCGGCGCTGTTGGACAGCAGCAGCACCTGGTCGGAAGAGCCCAGCTTGAACCCGGCGTGCAGTTCGCCCGATTCCGTCACTTTCGCGTCGCCGGACAGGAACACAGTCAGATACCCGCCCGCCGGGATGCTCGCCTGCGCGGGGAAGGTCCAGCGCAGCGGGTCGCTGTCGCTGTCGGACAGCCCCATACCGGCCAGGGAGACCTCCTCCTCGGAAGTGTTGTGCAGCTCGACCCAGCTGTAGAACCCGCCGTCGCCGGCAGCCAGCGTCGCGTCGTTGGCGGTCATATATTCGCTGATGACGACCGGCGTGATGGAGGTCAGCAGCTCGGACTGCGTCGCGGCGTAGCGCCCGTCGTTTTTCTGTCCGGGTGTGCCGTGCTCGAACCAGCGCAGCTGCCCGTTGTCGGCGCTGCCGTCCTCCACGCGGGCGTAAGCCAGATTGGGGCCGGAAGCTTCCATTTTGATCTGATCCACGATGCCGTGCTGCTCGCTCATGAGCAGGATGGTTTCCCCGCCCTCCGAGCTGATGGAGAAGTTGGTATGCAGCACGCGGCTGTCAAGGTTGACGCGGTCTTTGCCGGAAGTGAACACGACGAGATATTCCCCCGCCGCGATCTCGATATCCGGGAAGGCCCATTTGCGCGGATTGGTGTCGCGGTCGGAGAGATAATATCCCTGCAGAGAAACGGGCTGATCGGAGGTGTTGTGCAGCTCGATATAATCGGGGCTGTCGCCGTCCTCGTCCTGCAGGGTATTGGTATTGAGGCTCATGATTTCATTGATCCGGACAGGAGCGTCCGCGGCAGCGCTGCTGCTCTGGCAGGAGGCCAGCAGGGACAGCGCCATCGAACCCAGCAGAAGCGCCGCGAGACCGCGGTTGAGCATCCGTTTCATAAGCATCGTTGTCCTTTCTTCGTCCAATGAGAATTCTGTCACCGCCCCGCATGGGACAAGCGGGGCCTTTTCCGTCCGCCCGCCGCGCGCTCGCCGCGCGAAGGGGCAGCTTCATCATAGCATAAAGCCGCCGCAAATGCAATTGCGGGGCGTGCCGGTTTACTTGATTTCTGCGCCGGGAACGGCCGCGCCGCTGCGTGAACTCGCGCGGCGCTTCTACAGCCGTCCGCCAAACTGTTCTCGGGGATCGAGAAAGCGCGGTTTTTGCGCTGCCGGCCACGCGGCCATGGGTTCCTCGCCCGCGCGCCGCCGCCCGGCGCCTCGTCCGCCCTGCGGATCGCCCTTCTCTCCCCCAAAACGCCACGACCCCGGCGGCGGGAGGAAATGAGCGAAAGCGGTGCCGCGGCAGGACAGCAGGCGGCCGCCTGGTGCGAAAGCCTGTGTTGCATCCCGCGGCCGGGTGTGTTGCCGCCAATACCCCTAGTTTATCATTTTTATTATAACACACGGCGCGGCGCTTGTCCCCCTGCAATGGCAAAATTTTCGTGGATTTTACTTGCGGCCGACGCTCGAACAGGGGGAGGCGAGGCCGCGGAGCGCCTTCCCGATCCATTCGCAAAGAACAAGAAAATGCGCGCCCTGCGCTGCCCCGCAGGCGGCAAGCGATGGAACTGCCATCCCCTGTTCGCTAAAACCGCGGCGCGCCGGAGGGAAGGGGTGGAGCGCGTTCGCGCGCCGTGCCGGTTTGACACCCGGACGGGTTGTGCGATACAATAAAGCGACGAAGCGACGCACGCCGCGGCGGCCAGCGCGGAAGCGCGGCTGCGGCCGGCGGAAGAAATATGCACAAAGACGGGAGGAACGGGACGATGGCCTTGCCGAAATCGGCGCGCGGCACAGCGGAGATGATCCCGCTGCCGGAAGAAGTGCGCAGCGTGATTGCGCGGCTGGAGGAAACCGGCGCGCAGGCCTGGGCGGTCGGGGGCTGCGTGCGGGACAGCCTGCTTGGCCGCACGCCGAAGGACTATGACGTGACCACCTCGCTGCGCCCTGCGCAGGTGGCGGCGCTGTTTGCGCATGTCGTGCCGTCCGGGCAGCGGTACGGCACAGTGACGGTACTGCTGGACGGTCGGCCGGTGGAGGTGACGACCTTCCGGGAGGAGGGGGAATATCGCGACGCCCGCCATCCTTCGCGCGTGGCCTTCACCGCGAGCCTGGAGGCGGATCTGGCGCGGCGGGATTTCACCGTCAACGCCATGGCCTATCATCCCGCGCGCGGCCTGGCCGATCCCTTCGGCGGCAGGGCGGATCTGGCGGCCGGCCTGCTGCGCGCGGTCGGGGAGCCGGCGGCGCGCTTTGCGGAGGATGCGCTGCGCATCCTGCGGGCTTACCGGTTCGCAGCACAGCTGGATTTCCGCCTGGATGCGCCGCTGCGGGCCGCGGCCAGGGAATGCGCGCCACGGCTCGGGCAGGTGAGCGCCGAGCGAAAATGCGCGGAGCTGAAGCGGCTGCTGACTTCGCCGCGCCCGGACTGGGTCTGGGTGTTGGCGGAGGAGATCGGCCCCGTCTGCGGGCTTCCCGCGCCCGCGGAAACGCAACCGGCCGGGGAGCGAACTGGCGCGCGGGGAACCTGGCCGGCGGAGAACGCTTTCCCGATTCGCATGGCCTGGGCGCTGTGGGGCTTGGGCGCGACGGCGGAGACAGCGCAGGCGGCGTTGCGCGCGCTGCGCTGCTCGAACCAGGAGATCCGGCAGACGGTATTGCTGCTGCGCCTGCTGGAGAGCCCCGCGCCGGCAGATACGATCGAAGCCAAGCGCCTGCTGCGGCGGGCCGGCCCGGCGGGGGCGGCAGCCTATTGCGCGCTGCTCGAACACGTGCGCCCCGCGCAGGCCGGCCCGGTGCGGGCGCTGCTCGACGCCGTGCTGCGCTCGGACGAGCCGTATCAGCTGTCCATGCTGGCGCTGCGGGGCGATGCCCTCGCGCCGTGGGTGCCGGCGCAGGAACGGGGCGCGGCGCTGGAAGCGCTGCTCGAGCACGTGCTGCATCATCCGCAGGACAATACGCAGGCGGCGCTGCTGCGTCTGCTGCGCGCCCGCGCGAAAGAAGATTCCCAGTGAAGGGAGCCGCGCTTCGGGAAAGCGGCGCCGCGATGCAGGAGGCGGCCGCTGTATGCTGGCGTGGAAAGTCCGCGGAGGACGAGGGACGCGGCTTTTGTGAGGCTGAGCGGACGGCCGGCGGCATTTTTCGCCCCGGCATTCGCGCGACCAGCTGTTTCGTTTACCTTGTCTCCCTTGGTTTTTCGGCGAAAAGCCTTGCGAACCCGGCGGGGCAGGAAATGCGCACGGGCAAGGGCGGCGGCAGGAAGATGGGCGGCAACCCGCCAAGTTGCGAGTACACCGCCGTCTCTGTGCCGGCCGCTGGGCCGTTGATCTTGGTCTGCCAAGAGGATAGTTCGGACAAAAATGCAGGCAGGAAAATGAAATCCTGCACGAAGAGCAAAAAATTCAAAAAATTTTCGTGACAGGGGCCGGGCGGCAGAGGTATAATCGGAAGAAAAAGGATACGATACGGGCGAAAGAATGCGCACCGTATTGTTTTGCGTAAAGGAGAGCCGCCGCGGCGAGAAAGGAAAACGGCGGCTGGTTGGGGAAGAGGCCGGCGGTCGCCGGGATGGAAGGGGCATACCGATGCAGGAACTCAAGCGGATTTTTTCCTATTTCGGGCCATATCGGAAATTTACCGTGCTGGCTATTGTCTGCGTCATGGGGGAGACGGTGTTTGAGCTGGTCATCCCGCTGATCATGGCCGATATTGTCGATGTCGGCGTCGCGTCGCGCGACACGCACTATATCTTCACCCGCGGCGCGCTGATGATCGGCTGCGCGCTGCTGGCGCTCGGCTTCGGCATAGGCAGCGCCAGGTTCTCGGCGCTTTGCGGGCAGGGTCTCGGCGCGCGTCTGCGCGAGGCGCAGTATGAGAAGATCCAGCAATTTTCGTTTGCCAATACCGACCATTTCCAGTCCTCCTCTCTCGTGACGAGGATGACCGGGGACGTTACGACCATCCAGAACGCCGTCTCCACCGGCATGCGCCCGGCTTTTCGCGCCCCGGCGATGATGCTCACCGCCATCGGCGTGAGCATGTTCATCAACTGGAAGCTCGCGCTGGTCTTTTATGTCGCGGCGCCGCTGCTGGGATTTTTGCTGTTTTGCATCATCCGCCGCGTGCGCCCGCTTTATTCCCGCATGCAGCGGGCCGTCGACCTGGTCAACCGCATCATCCAGGAGAATCTCACCGCGGTGCGCGTGGTCAAGGCGTATGTGCGCGGGGAGCATGAGATCGAGAAATTCCGCGAGGTCAACCTCAATCTGCAGACGCAGTCGGAGCGCGCGTTCCGGCTGGCGGCGCTCAATATGCCCGCCATGCAGCTGGTGATGTATGCGACCATCCTGGCGATCCTTTGGTTCGGCGGCAACATGATCCATCTCGGTTCCCTGCAGGTGGGCGAGCTGACAGGGTTCCTGAGCTACGTGCTGCAGGTGCTCAATTCCCTGATGATGATCTCCAACGTTTTCATGATGCTCACGCGCATGTTCGCCTCGGGCACGCGCATCCTGGAGGTCATTGACGAGCCGATCGACATCACGGATGAAAAGGCGCAGGACGTCGCCGTCAAGCGTGGGGATATCGAATTCAAGCATGTGTATTTCAAGTATCACCCGCTGGCCAGGGAATATGTCCTGGAAGACGTGAGCTTCCAGATCCGCGGCGGGGAGACAGTGGGTATTCTCGGCGGCACCGGCGCGGCCAAGAGCACGCTGGTGCAGCTGATTCCCCGGCTGTATGACGTGACGAGCGGGGAGGTGCGCCTCGACGGCCGTCCTGTTGCGCGCTATCCTCTCGCGCACCTGCGCGACGCCGTCGGCATGGTGCTGCAAAAGAACATGCTCTTCAGCGGTACGGTGCTGGAGAACCTGCGCTGGGGCCGGCCGGACGCCCCGCGGGAAGAGGTGGAGGAAGCCTGCCGCGTCGCCGCCGCGGATGAATTCATCGGGCGGCTGGAGAATGGCTACGAGACGGAGCTGGGCCAGGGCGGCGTCAACCTTTCCGGCGGGCAGAAGCAGCGGCTGTGCATCGCGCGCGCCCTGCTCGTGCGGCCGAAAATCCTGATCTTTGACGATTCAACCAGCGCGGTCGACACCGCCACGGAGGCCCGCATCTGGAAGAATCTCTCCGAATATCTCCCAGCGACGACCAAGATCATCATCGCGCAGCGCGTGTCCTCCGTGTGCAACGCGGACAAGATCCTCATCCTCGAGGATGGAAAAATCACCGCCGCCGGCACGCATGAGACGCTGCTCGCCAGCTGCGCGTTTTATCAGGAGCTGGCCGCATCCCAGCAGAAGGGGAGGGAAATGCCGTGAAAACGCCGCAATCCGCCCGTCCGAAAAACACCCTGCATACCATCGCGCGGCTCGTGCGTTATCTCGGGCGGCATAAGCTCGCGATGGCGGCCGTCGCGCTGCTGGTCATCGTCAGCAGCATGGCCAACATCCTCGGGACCTATCTGCTGCGCCCTGTCATCAACGGTCTGATCCTGCCGGGCGATATGCGGGGCCTCGCGCTCGCGATCGCCGGCATGGCGGGCATGTATCTGCTCGGGGCGATCGCGACCTGGGGCTATAACCAGCTGATGGTGCACACCTCGCAGCAGGTGGTCGCGCAGATTCGCGACGACCTGTTCCGGCATGTGCAGACGCTGCCGCTGCGGTATTTCGACGCCCATACGCACGGCGAGCTGATGAGCCGCTTCACCAACGACGTCGATACCCTCACCGAAGCGCTCAACAGCAGCTTTGCGATGCTCATCCAGAGCGCGGTCATGATCGTCGGCACCATTACGATGCTGCTGGTGCTCAACGTGCCGCTGTCGCTGATCGTCATCGTGTTCCTCGCGCTCATGCTGCTGGCCATCCAGATCTATTCCCGGCGCAGCCGGCGGCAGTTCCGCGAGCAGCAGAAATGGCTGGGCAGCATGAACGGCTTCGTCGAGGAGATGGTGACAGGCCAGAAGGTCGGCAAGCTCTTTAACCATCAGGAGCAGGATATGGAAGAGTTCCGCCGCCGCAACGAGGCGCTGCGGCAGGCGTCCACGCGTGCGCTGGCCTATTCCGGCATGATGGTGCCCACCATCGTCAGCCTGTCGTATTTCAATTACGCGGTGTCGGCCTGCGTCGGCGGCCTGTTCGTGCTGGGCGGCGGGATGGATCTGGGCAGCCTCGCGTCGTATCTGGTCTATGTCCGGCAGAGCGCGATGCCGCTCAACCAGTTCACCCAGCAGGTCAATTTTCTGCTCGCGGCGCTGGCCGGCGCGGAACGCATCTTCACGATGATGGAGGAGCCGGCGGAAGTGGACGAGGGGAACGTGACACTGTGCAACGTGCGGGAAGAGAACGGCGCGCTGGTGCGCTGCCAAGCGCATACCGGCCGCTTTGCATGGCGCAGGCAGACGGCGGACGGGGAGACGCTCGTGCCGCTGCGCGGCGACGTGCGCTTTTCCCAGGTGCGCTTTGGCTATGTGCCCGGCAGCCCGATCCTCGACGGGATCGACCTGTTCGCCCGCCCGGGCGAGAAGATCGCCTTCGTCGGCTCGACCGGCGCGGGCAAGACCACGATCATCAATCTCATCAACCGCTTTTATGAGCTGGACGGCGGCGTCATCACCTATGACGGCATCGACGTGCGCGACATCCGCAAGGCCGATCTGCGCCGCTCGCTGTCCATGGTGATCCAGGACACGCATCTGTTCACCGGCACCATCGCGGACAATATCCGCTACGGCCGGCTCGACGCGACGGACGAGGAGGTGGAGGCTGCGGCGAAGCTCGCCAACGCCCACTCCTTCATCAGCCGCCTGCCGGAAGGTTACCGCACGATGCTGCATGACGACGGCGCGAATCTCAGCCAGGGCCAGCGCCAGCTGCTGGCCATCGCGCGCGCCGCTGTTTCCCGCCCGCCGGTGCTCATCCTCGACGAGGCGACCAGCTCCATCGACACGCGCACCGAGGCGCTCATCGAGCGGGGGATGGACGCGCTCATGGCGGGGCGCACGGTGTTCGTCATCGCGCACCGGCTGTCTACGGTGCGCAATTCACAGGCGATTCTGGTGCTGGAGCACGGCCATATCATCGAGCGCGGCGATCACGAAACGCTGCTGCAGCAGAAGGGGCGGTATTATTCGCTGTATACGGGCCGGTTCGAGCTGGAATGAGAGGGCCGGAAGCAGAAAGATTTTTTCAGGAAGCGCCGCGGAGCCCCTAGGGGCCTTCGCGGCGCTTTTTGCCGAGGGAGCCGGCGCCGCTGGGGCGTGCCGGGGAAAATCAGCCTGCCGCCCGCGGTTGGCGTATCGATCCTATCGCTCGCCGGGCGGGCATAGACAAATAGAAAAATATCCGCTACAACAAAGAAGCCCACCGCCGGCACGCCGGGCGGCGGGAGAGAAAAAAGAAATCAGAAAAGCGGGGTTGCAACGATGAAATCAACATCTACACGGGCCGCCTGCTGCGCCGGCTGTCGGCACTTCCGGCAGCATTACGTGACGTGGTGGGACGGCTTCATTTCTGCCGATTGCGGGCATTGCGCCGCCTCAGGCAAGCCCAGGACCCGCCGGCCGGGCTCGCCCGCCTGCGCGCGGTGGGAGGCGAAAAACAGCCATGCCGGCGCGCGCTGAAGCGGGAGCCGGCACCGCGCGAAGAAGCCCGGTCGGAACTTTGGGTCCGACCGGGCTTCTTCCTGTGGAGCGGCAGAAAGCGGGCAACGAAAGGGGAAAACGGGCCGTCGGCAGCCTGCATCCTGCCCGACTAGAGGCCGGAGGGTGGCCCCACGGGAAACGCACATAACGCATCTATTTCCAAATTCTGCCCGACCAGGCCGGGGCCGGGATGCTGCATGCGCAGGGGATCGTCGCGAGGAGCGCTCTTGCCCAATCGGGCGAGGGGCTGCAGCGGCCCCCTTGCAGAAGTCGTTGCTTGTTCTGCCTGACCAGACGGAGGGCAGACAGCGGGGCTTTCAGCTCGCCCAAACCGGCGCCGCGCGCCCTGACCGGCGGCAGAAAATAGCCGGCTGCGGGCAGCAGGAGACCGCCGTCCCGTCTGCCGGCGCCGCTCGGAAAGCCGGAAGGCCCGCCGGCAGCGCAGCACCCGCGTCGCGTGGCCGACGAAAGACCGCGCCGGCGCGGCTTCACTTCTCGTCGAAGAACTCCAGAACCTCGCCGTCGGGTCCCTCGACGAAGGCGATGCGCGCCTGGATCGGCGGCTGCGCGGGAATCGTCACATCTTTCGGCGCGGTGTGCGGTTTCGCGCCGGCTTCAAGCGCCGCCTGGTATGCGGTGTCCACGTCCTGTGTGCCGATGGCCAGGTGCAGGAAAGCCCCTGCCCGCCCCTGAACATCGCCGGGCTGCGGCGTCCCGCCGGCGAAAAGCTCCAGCAGGCCGCGCTCGCCGAGCGCCAGCATGGCGGCGCGGCCGTCCCCTTCGCCCCAGGCGGCGCGCACCGGCAGGCCCAGTTGGGTGTAAAACGCGAGCGAACGGTCAAAGTCGCCCGATTTGAGCGCGACATGGTGAAATCCGATGGAAATGCGTCCTGTTTGCATAAAGGCTCCTCCTTGCTTTTTTCGGCTTGCCTTGGTTGTAGTGCTGTCCGGACGCGGCGGTGAATGGGTTAGGGGGGGCGCCGCCCGGACAGCGCGGCGGCCAAGGGCGTGTTGTGTGCAGCGCGCTGCACGCTCAGCGTTTTCCGTGGCGCGATCCCGACCTGGCCGGCGCATTATGTGCCGGCGCTGTGGATCAGCTCCTGCATGGTCGCGAGGAATTTTTCCGCCGCCTTGGAAAGCACGGCGTATTTCTTCCAGACGAGCGACAGACTGGCTTCCATGCGCGGCGAGAAGGGGCGGAAGCACAGGCGGCTGTCCCCCGAGGTGTTGACGAGCTGGTCCAGGCAGAAAGCGTAACCGAAGCCTTCCTCCACCATGAGGGAAGCGTTGAAAACGAGATTGTAGGTCGCCACGATATGCAGCTGGCCGAAGTCATATCCCAGGCCGGAAACGACGTTATTGACCAGCGTCTGCCGCGAAGCGAGCAGCGGCAGCCCGTCGAGATCCTCAGGCCGGACGGTCTCCTTCTGCGCCAGCGGGCTGTCGCGCCGCATCAGCAGGCCCCATACATCGCGCACGGGCAGCTGGATATGATGGTATTTTTCCACCGACGCCGGCTCGATGACGATCCCGAAATCCAGCAGGCCTTGATCCAGCCGTTCGGTGACGTCGTCGGCGTTTCCGCTGTACAGGTGCAGCCGGATGAGTGGATACGCCTCATACAGGGTTTTGGCAGCTTTGGCGACGAGGCGCATGGCGTCCGATTCGCCGCCGCCGATGTGGACGTCGCCGCTGACCAGCTCGTCGGTGGATTGGATTTCCGCCTCGGTTTTTTCCGCCAGCGCCACGATTTCCTCTGCCCGCCGGCGCAGCAGCATGCCGGCGTCGGTCAGCGTCACCCCGCGGTTGCGCTTGCCGCGGTGCAGCAGCTGCACGCCCAGCTCTGCTTCCAGCTCCATCAGCTGGCGCGAAAGCGTCGGCTGGGTCAGATGCAGCATTTCGGCGGCGGCAGAAATGCTTTCCTCCCGCGCCACAGCCAGAAAATATCGTAAAACGCGAAGTTCCATTTCTTTCCCTCCGTTTCTTTTCTCAGTATACGGGAATCGGCTATGCCTGTCAAGCATGCAATTTCATTTGATATGAGTATTTGCTATTTTTCATGACGGCGGGTATACTGGTGGCAAAAGGGAGGCGACGCCTTTGCAGGAGGAGAAAGAACGCGCGGTGGTGCGTCTGCTGCGGGATGCGGGCTGCACGCAGGAGGCGGCCGAACAGTGCCTGCGGCTGCAGGCGGCCGGGGAGGTTCAGGCGGTCTGCCGGCTTCTGGCCCGGCAGCGAATGGGGCTGCTCGAGTCGCTCCATGCGCAGCAGAAGCAGCTGGAACGGCTGGATTTTGTGATATTCATGTTCAGGAAAAAGGGGCGCTTCGACCCGGAGGCATGAAGCGCGCCTGGGACTGCCCGCCGCGCAGCGGCCATGCGGGCGCGAAGGGAGCTTCGACACAGGTTGGTAGCGGCTCCCGCCCCGCTGCAAGCTGCCCGTGCGGCGGGGCGCAGCCTTGCCTGTTCGGGAGCGGCTGCGCGGATTTATAGAAAAAGAGGTGGAGGAATTTGATGGATGTGATACAACTGACGGAGCTGCTGCGCCAGGGGACGCCGGTCCCCGGCGGCTCGCCGGCGCATGAACAGATGCATCTTGCCAGCGAGGCGGCGATGCGCGTCACGGCGCGGCTCAACGGCGAGTATCATACGCCGGAAGAGATCCGGGCGCTGCTGGAGGAACTGACCGGCCGTCCGGTGGACGCGTCTGTGCGCCTGTTCCCGCCGTTTCATTGCGACTTCGGCCGGAACCTTGTCCTGGGCCGCGGGGTTTTCATCAATTCCGGTTGCCATTTTCAGGACCAGGGCGGGATCACGATCGGGGACGGCGCGCTGATCGGGCACAATGTGGTGCTCGCGACGCTCAACCACGATCCATCCCCCGCGCGGCGGGCGACGCTGCTTCCCGCGCCGATCGTCATCGGGGAGAAGGTCTGGATCGGCGCCAGCGCCACGCTCCTGCCAGGGGTGCATATCGGCGATGGCGCGATTGTCGCCGCCGGCGCGGTCGTCACCAGGGACGTACCGCCGCGCACGATCGTTGCAGGCGTGCCGGCGCGGCCGGTCAAGACCGTCGAATGAAAGGGGAAAGCAAGATGGAAAAGAAAGTTTTGATCCTGTCCACCAGCCCCCGGCAGGGAGGAAACTCCGACCTGCTGGCGGACGCGTTTTTGCAGGGGGCGCTGGAAGCCGGGCACAGCGCGGAGAAAATTTCCCTCGCGGGCAAAAATGTGCAATTTTGTCAGGGCTGCCTTGCCTGTCAGCAAACGCGGCGCTGCGTGCAGCGCGACGACATGGAGGAGATCACGGAGAAAATGCGGACGGCACAGGTGCTCGTGTTTGCCACGCCGGTGTATTATTACGGCATGTGCGGGCAGATGAAAACCATGCTCGACCGCGCCAATCCGCTGTTCGGCGCGGACTATGCGTTTCGCGACGTGTATTTGCTCGCGACCGCGGCGGAGGAGGAAGAGAGCGCCGTGGACGGCACCGTGGCAGGGGTGCAGTGCTGGCTGGCGTGCTTCGAGCAGGCGCGGCTGCGCGGGGTGTTGCGCGGCTGCGGCGTGACCCGGCGCGGGGAAATCCGGCAGCGTCCCGAGCTGCTCCGCAAGGCGCAGGAAATGGGACGCTCGGTGTGAAACGCCCCGCGCGAAGGTCGGCCTGCGGCCGCGTGGCTCGCTGCCGGGCGTGCGCGGTTGTATGCAGCGCCGGTTGGTTCGCCCGCCATTTTGCCACGGGCGAACGCCGGCCGCCACGGAGATTTCCTGCTCGGCATATTTAGGCTGCCGCCATCTCGCGCGGTTAAGTAGCAATATGGGCGGCGGTGGGCGTGCATACGCGCCGCGCACTGCCGCCGGCCGCTTCGAAACGTGCGCAGGTAACGAACGTATAATGCAAATACCCGGTCTGGGAATTCCCAGACCGGGTATTTGCATTATACGTTCAGGAATTTGTGCATGCCGCAACCAATTTGTGCGCTGTGCGTCACTTCTGGAGATTCTTCTCCAGCGTGGCGAGCTCATCGCGCAGCTCCTGCGGCAGATGATCGCCGAATTTCGCATAGAACTCGTGGATGCCCTTGGCTTCCTCGGTCCACAGGCCGCGGTCGACCTCCAGAATGCCGCGCAGCTGGTCGATCGTGAGGTTGAGGCCTTCGAGGTTGATGTCCTCGGCCTTCGGCACGAAGCCGATCGGCGTCTCCACCGCGTCGGCGGTGCCTTCGCAGCGGCCGATGATCCAGTCGAGCACGCGCAGGTTGTCGCCGAAGCCCGGCCAGATGAAGTTGCCTTCATCGTCGGTGCGGAACCAGTTGACGTTGAAGATCTTGGGCAGCTTATCGGTCTTCTTGCCCATGTCGATCCAATGCTGGAAATAGTCGCCCATATGGTAGCCGCAGAAGGGCAGCATCGCCATCGGGTCGCGGCGGACAACGCCCACAGCGCCCGTCGCGGCGGCTGTCGTCTCGGAGGCCATGATGGAGCCGATGAAGACGCCGTGCTCCCAGCTGCGCGCCTGATAGACCAGCGGAGCCGTCTTGGCGCGGCGGCCGCCGAAGATGATGGCCGACAGCGGCACACCCTTCGGGTTCTCAAACTCGGGGGAGATGCAGGGGCAGTTCTTGGCCGGAGCAGTGAAGCGGCTGTTGGGATGCGCGCCCTTCACGCCGCTGTCGGCCGTCCAGGGATTGCCCTTCCAGTCGACCGCATGCTTGGGCGGGTTCTTGTCGAGGCCCTCCCACCACACGGTGTTGTTCTCCAGATTGTGCACGACATTGGTGAAAATGGTGCCCTGCCGCGTGGAAGCCAGCGCGTTGGGGTTGGATTTGGCGTTCGTGCCGGGCGCCACGCCGAAGAAGCCGTTCTCCGGGTTGCAGGCCCACAGGCGGCCGTCCTCGCCGACGCGGATCCAGGCGATGTCGTCGCCCACGCACCAGACTTTGTAACCCTTGTTGCGGTAAACCTCCGGCGGGATGAGCATGGCGAGGTTGGTCTTGCCGCAGGCCGACGGGAAAGCCGCCGCGACATACTTGATCTCGCCCTGCGGATTCTCGATGCCGAGGATGAGCATATGCTCCGCCATCCAGCCCTCGTTGCGGCCGAGGTAGGACGCGATGCGCAGCGCGAAGCACTTCTTGCCCAGCAGCACGTTGCCGCCGTAACCGGAGTTGACCGACCAGATGGTGTTGTCCTCCGGGAAGTGGCAGATATAACGGTTCTCTTCCTCCAGCTTGGCCTTGGAATGCAGGCCCTTGACGAAGTCGCCGTCGCCCAGCGTATCCAGCACATGCTGGCCCACGCGGGTCATGATGGCCATGTTGAGCACGACGTAGATCGAATCGGTCAGCTCGATGCCGATCTTGGAGAAGGGCGAGCCGACGGGACCCATCGAATAGGGGATGACATACATTGTGCGGCCCTGCATCGAGCCGTCGAACAGCTTGCCGAGCTTCTCGTAAGCTTCAGCCGGGGCCATCCAGTTGTTGGTGGGGCCGGCGTCCTCCTCGCGACGGGAGCAGATGAAGGTGCGGTGCTCGACGCGCGCGACGTCGTTCTCGGCCGTGCGGTGCAGGTAGCACCCGGGCAGCAGCTCTTCGTTGAGCTTGATGATTTCGCCGGTCTTCATGGCTTCCTGGCGCAGCGCGTCCAGCTGCGCTTCGCTGCCATCGATCCAAACAACCTGATCAGGCTTAGTGAGAGCTTTCATTTCCTCAATCCAGTTGAGGAGCGCTTGATTTTTGGTCATGTCACAAATCTCCTTTCAGATAATTTGAAAAATTCCGAAATCAAATTCATTCTACCACATTTCGACGCAACGCGCAAGCCAATCGGATAAATCTTGCCAAAAGTTCATAATTGAAGGTTTTCCTGCGTCATTCCTGCGAGAATTCTGCAAGTTCGGCCGCCAGCGCCTGCCAAAATTCCATGCGGAGCGCCTCGGCACGCACGGTTGACGGCAGGTCGAGATGGCCGAGCGCGCGGCAAACGGCTTCCTTGGGGATCCCCGCGCTGCCCAGCGCGTTGCACAGCGTCTTGCGCCGCTGCTCGAAACCGGCGCGCACCAGGCGGAAGAACAGCCGCTCGTCGAACCCGGGCTGTGCAGCGTCATGCCGCAGCGTCAGGCGGATCACCGCCGAGTCGACATTGGGCGGCGGGAGGAAGCACCCGCGCGGCACGGAGAAGAGCCGTTCCGGAACGGAAAAATACCGCACCGCGACGGTGACGGCCCCGGCCTGCCGCGACCCCACCTCGGCGGTCAGCCGCTCGGCCGCCTCCTTCTGCACCATGACGGTGACGGCCCGCAGCGGCAGGCGCGCTTCCAGCAGTTTCATGAGGATGGGGGAAGTAATATAATAAGGAAGATTTGCACAGACGCACAGGTCCTCGCAGCCGTCCAGCTGTTCGCGGAGCAGCGTCGCGAAATCGGTTTTCATGGCGTCGGCATGCAGAACCGTCACGTTGGGAAGATCCGCCAGCGTCTCCTCGAGAATGGGGAACAGGCGGGTGTCCAGCTCGAGAGACACCACCTGCCGGGCGCGCAGCGCCAGCTCACGGGTGAGCACGCCGATGCCGGGGCCGATCTCTACCACGCCGCTTTTTTCCGGAGAGAGGCAGCAGGCGTCCGCCATGCGCGGGCAGACGCTCGGGCTGACGATGAAATTTTGCCCCAGCCCTTTGGAGAAAGAAAAACCGTGCCGGGCCAGCAAGGATTTGAGGTCGGAAACGTTGGATAACTGCATCGAACACCGCTTTCCCCGGCGGCTGGAACCGCCGGCGTGAATTGTTTTCAGTATACCATGCCGGATAGAATACAGACAAGAGATTTCGGCAAAATCACAGGATTTGCGACGGATTTTCGTCTCCAAACCGTCCAAGTGCCTAAAAAACAGGAAGAATATTTGGTGAATATGCCAGAGGAAATTCCAGGAATCCCGATTGATTTTTGAACGAAAGTTCTATATAATATGGAGTGAAAACATGGGGATTTGCGCCGGAATCAGGCGGCGCGGCACCTCAGTGGGGTAAAAAGGAGAATCAGAATGATGAAGATGGCAATTTTTAAGAGAACGCTGGCGGCTGTTCTGGGCGCGGCGGTTCTGCTGTCCTTTGCGGGCTGTAACCCGGCGGACAGCGACACGACGAGCTCCGGCGGCAGCGGGCTGACGATTCAGGGCCGCGAGGTTGCTGCGACCGTCACGGACGACAACGGCAAGACCACGGCGGACGGTTCGGTGACCTACGACCTGTCCGCGCAGTACAAGCATATTGAGAATGTGCGCAAGCTCGGCCGCACCTATGTTGCGGATTACAAGATGCTTTCCAGCGACGAGACCCTGTCGGAGCTGACGCATTTTAACTGGTCGGCGTCCGGATTCGAGTTCACTTTCCGGGGTACAGGACTGAGCGTGGATCTGGTCAATAACCGCTATGATCAGGGGCCGATGTATTTCTATGCTTTCGTCGACGGCGAGAAGGACATCGATAAGGCCACGCTGCTGAAATTCGATGACACAACGAAAGAGCGCATGACCTTCACGCTGGCGGAGGGCCTGGAGGACGGCACGCACACGGTGGAGCTGCGCCGCGCGTCCCGCAATGTTTATGGCAATTTCTTTGACGAGCGCTCGCTTGCGGGCAAGGCTGCGCTGGTCAGCGCGACCGTGACGGGCGGCAGCCCCGAGCTGCTGGGCAAGATCGCCGACAAGACCAAGAAGCTGGAATTCATCGGCGACTCCATCACCTGCGGCGACGCCATCAACCAGATCGACGGACAGAACGTGGAGGATGCGCTGCGCACCTACGCAGCCTATACCGCGCGCGCCCTGGACGCCGACTGGAATGTGATGTCCATTTCGGGCAACGGCGTCATCGGTTCCGTGTTGGGCGGTCCGCTGCTGGATCTGCCGGATCAGTACCTTTATACCGACAATATGGGCAACGGCAGTGTGGAATGGGACTTCTCCCAGTATCAGCCGGATGTCGTCATCGTCAACCTCGGTACGAACGACCGTGCCTGTGTCGGCCCGGAGTCGATCGTCGGAACGGGAGGCAACAATGGCAAGTTCTCCTACGATGAATTCATGAACGGCGTGACCCGCAAGTGGAATGAAAATTCGAACGAAGAGCATCATACCGGCGTCAAGGACTTCCTCAATATGATTAACGAGAACAACCCCAACGCCAAGATCCTGTGGGTCTGCGGCGCGATGGGCGATGAACTCAATTCCTATATTGAGCAGGCGATCAACGAGTGGAACGAGACCAAGGGCAGCACGGTTGCGTATTTCCTGGGCCTGGAGAACGATGCTAATATCGAGAACGGCAAAGCCTATGACAACGGCCATCCGTCAGAGACGGCTTCGAAGGTCTATTCCGAGGCCATTGTCGCGAAACTCAACGAGATCATGGGCTGGTAAGTTCCCTTTCTGCGGAAAGAGAACTGTCAGGCGGCGGGGGCTGCGGCTCCTGCTGCCTGTCCTGCTGTTTTTCGGACGTGACGGCAGGACGGGAATTTTGCGGGGAAGAATATAGGCGCGTTTCCCGGCGGAGGCCGGAAGCACGACGGCCTAGCGCATTCATGCCGATCAACGTCTGCTCCGCAGTGCCTCCGTCGTTGGGAGGAGCGCCGGGACGGCGCGCGCTGCGGACGTGAGAATTCAAAAATCAAAGGGGTCTGATATCGTGGGGAACACGATGACGCTTTCAACCGCACAGCTGCGGGAAGGGAAAATCCGCTTTCTTGGACGGACGTACCCGGCGGACTATACATTATGGTCGGGCGGCGGCATCCGAAAGGACGTGGAATGCTTTGACTGGACGGCGTCCGGCTTTGTTTTCTCCTTTCGGGGGACGGGCGTGTCGGCGCAGCTGCTGACCAATCGATATGACCAATCGCCCATTTTCCTGTATGTGTTTGTCGACGGGGAGACCTCGCCGGACCGCGCGAAAATGCTCCGCCTGGAAGGCGAGGAAGAAGCGTGGTATTCGCTCGCAGAGGGCTTGCCGGAAGGGGAGCATCAGATCTGTGTGCGCAGGGCGTCAGCCTGTTGCCGGGGGAGCTTCGGCGATCCGCGTTCCCTGGCCGGCGTCACAGCGCTCGAGGCGCTGCGCGTCGAGGGGGAAGCGCCAGCCCTGCTGCCGCCCCCGGCGGAGAAAAGCCGTCGGCTGGAATTCGTGGGCGATTCCATCACCTGCGGCGACGCGAACAACCGGGTCGGCGAACTGGTGATCGAGGATGGCCTGCGTACCTATGCGGCCCATACGGCGCGCGCACTTGACGCGGAATGGAACGTCATGGCCATCTCGGGCAACGGCGTCATCTGTTCGGTGCTGGGCAATCCTTTGCTGGAGCTGCCCGATCAGTACTTATTCTCTGACAAGCTGTCCGGTAATGGTGTCGAGTGGGATTTTTCGCGGTATCAGCCGGACGTGGTGGTCGTCAACCTTGGCACCAATGACCGCGCCGGTGTGCCGGGCAAATTCTCTTATGAGGAATTCAAAAACGGCGTGACGAGGGCGTTCGCTCCGGGGGATCCGGTGGTGCACCACACGGGCGTGAAGGAGTTCCTGCAGATGATCCACGCGCATGCCCCTGCAGCCAAAATTCTCTGGCTGTTCGGCGCGATGGGAGAGGGGCTCACGGATGCCCTGCGCGAGTCGGTCGCGGAATTTAATGCGCAGCAGGGGGAAGAAATCGCATATTTCCAGCTGCTGCAGGACAGCGGCGAAATCCCGGATGGCAAGGCCAACGACAATAACCATCCCTCTGAGGCCGCGTCGAAGGTTTATGCCGACGCGATTGGACGCACGATCCGCGCGATTATGCACTGGTAGGAAAGGGCGTAAGTCCGAAAGGACATTTTATAGATTACGCAAATTTGATTTGGGAGGAAAGTGAATGAAAACGAAAATGGGAACCCGAGTTGCTGCGGCGGCGTTGTGTCTCATGATGGGCATGGCGCTCACCAGCTGCAACAACGCAGGGTTGAAGGACGCTTCGATCACGGATGCTGGTCTTGACCAGACGCAGACGCTGACGAACAAGACTCCCGTCGCGACGCCCGTGCAGTCGGCTTCGGAAGACGGCGAGCAGCAGTCCGTGGAGACGCAAAAGTATGAGCAGACCCAGACGTTGGCCGATCCGCAGACGGAGACGACAGAGGAGGTCGCGGCGGGAGATACACAGCCCGCACTGGAAGATGGCGCGCGTGTGTATGACATGACCGGCGGCTCTGCCTTCCTGCAGAATGTCCGTCGGCTCGGCCGCACTTATACGGCGGCCTACACCATGCAGTCCGGCGACAAGGAGACGCTGGATAACGTGCTGTATTTCAACTGGTCGTCTTCGGGCTTTGAGATCGCCTTCGAGGGCACCGGCATCAGCGTGGATCTGCTCAACCATCGGTACGGCAATAAGGATGATAGCGGCAATACTCTGGACGGCACGATGTATTTCTATGCCTTCCTGGATGGCAGCACCGACGTCAACGAGGCCAAGCTCATCAAGGTGGCGAATGTGGAGCGCGGCACCTATGTGCTGGCGGAAGGTCTGGAGGACGGCTACCACACGGTGGAAGTGCGCCGTGCTTCCCGCAACGTTTACGGCAATTTCTTTGATTCCCGCGGCTTGGCTGGAAAAGCCGCTCTGGCGAGCGTGAAGATCGAGGGCAGCGACCCGAAACTGCTGCATGAGCCGGTCGCGAGACAGCGCAAGCTGGAATTCATCGGCGACTCCATCACCTGCGGCGACGCGATCGCCAATTACCACGGCAACGCCAACGGCAATGAAGATGCGCTGCGCACCTATGCGGCGTATACCGCGCGCAACCTCAACGCCGACTGGAACGTCATGTCCATCTCGGGCAACGGCTGCATCGGTTCCGTGCTGGGCGGCCCGCTGCTCGACCTGCCGGACCAGTATCTGTACACTGACGCGATGGGCAACGGCAAAGTCGAATGGGACTTCTCCCAGTATCAGCCGGACGTCGTCATCGTCAACTTGGGCACGAACGACCGCGCCTGCGTGGACATCAATAAGGTTGTGCCGGACGGCGAAGTTGCGACCGGCAAGTTCACCGTGGAGGAATTCATGAACGGCGTGACCCGTCCGTTCAATGCTGGGGATGCGTCCACGCACCACACCGGCGTCAAGGATTTCCTCAACATGATTCATGAGAATAACCCCAACGCCAAGATCGTGTGGCTCTGCGGCGCGATGGGCGATGAGCTCAACCCCTACATTGAGCAGGCGATCAACGAGTGGAACGAGGCGGAAGGCGAAACCATCGCGTACTTCCTGGGCCTGCCGAACGATTCCACCCTTTCCAATGGACAGGGTTATGACAACAGCCATCCGTCCGAGGTCGCGGCGAGAGTGTATGCCAAGGCGCTCACCGAGAAGATCGAGGAGATCATGGGCTGGTAAAATGCGTTTCCCGTGTTACCCATGCGGCGCCAAGCCGCATGGGTAACATCTTGGTTTTTGTCCAGAGGCGAATGGTTCCATCTATCGAAGCGTTCTTCTCTGAAAGAGAATCAAGAAAACCAAACAGGGGGAATCGACGCATGAAACGGTTTATCAGCACGCTTGTCGCGGCCTCGATGCTGCTGGTGCTGGGAAGCACGCAGCTGACAGGCTGCCAGGAAAAGCAACCCGAGGAGAAAACGTTCCCGATGGGGGAGGACGGCACGCTCCAGGCGACCACCGAGAACACGAAAATGTTGGGCAGAACCTATACCAGCACATTCCGTTATAAGCCCGAGGGAGAGGACGTGCAGAAGATCGAGGGCGTGCAGTTTTTCAACTGGACGGTCGCGGGGTTTGAGGTAACGTTTGAAGGCACGGGCCTGGAGGCGCAGCTCGTGTCCGGCACGGGCGACACGGAAGATAACCATGTGTTTTTGTACGTCCTGGTGGACGGCGACGATGAACCTGCGCCGGAGAAGCTGCTGGAGCTCGACGGGGAGGCCAAATGGTATACCCTGTGCGAAGGGCTGGAGGCGGGGCGGCATACGGTCAAGGTCGTGCGCCGCGACGAGATCGACACCACCGGCAAGAAGACCAGCGGCATCGCGGCCTACAGGGTACTCGGCGGAGATAAGCTGCTCGAGCCGCCCGCGCAGGCGGAGCGCAAGATCGAGGCTTTTGGCGACTCCATCACGGCCGGCATGGGCATCAAGGACGCCAATGGCAAGGAGGCGGGCGACGGGTACCAGACCTATGCCGCCTATGCCGCGCGCAAATTCGGCGCGGATCTCAACGTGACGGCCATTTCCGGCAACGGATTGATCAGCAGTATGTTCGGCGGTCCGCTGTACAATATCCCGGAGCGCTTTGCGTGGACCGATGAATTCAACGGCGGCAGCAACGGCAAGGTGAAATGGGATTACAGCAAATATCAGCCGGACGTCGTCATCATCAATCTCGGCACCAACGACGTCGCCGGCATCGGGACCGAAGAGGACAAGGAAGCTGGCCGCAAGAATTTCACGCATCAGGATTTTGTGGACGAATATGTCCGCTGGGCGCTGGAGATCCGCGAGGTTTATCCCAACTGCAAAATCCTCGGCACGCTGGGCGCGATGGCCTATAACAGAATGAACCTCTTCCCCGACATTGAGGAAGCGGCGAAGCAGGTCAACGAGCAGCTCGGCGAGGAAGTATTTTATACCCTGTGGCTGGAGGAAGAGCGCGGCAAGGGCATGATCGAGGGCGGCCATCCCAGCGCGGCGGCGCACGCGATCTACGGGGAAGCCGTGGTGAATAAAATCACGGAAATGACGGGCTGGACCCCGGTGGAATGAAGTCGAACGCATCCCGGCTGCGGGGGATCCCGGCCGGGATGCGCTGTTATCGGCAACCCGCGGAGCAGAAGCGGGGGGAAGTGGAAAGGAGCGGACGAATGCAGCGGAGAGATAAGCTCAATTATTACCTGGACATTGCGGAAACCGTACTCGAGCGAGGCACCTGCCTGCGCCGCAATTTCGGCGCGATCATCGTCAATCACGACGAGATCGTTTCCACCGGCTATGCCGGCGCGCCGCGCGGGCGAAAAAATTGCTGCGAATTAGGGTACTGCCGCCGGGAGAATCTCAAGGTACCGCGCGGCCAGCGATACGAGCTGTGCCGCAGCGTGCATGCCGAGGCGAACGCGATCATTTCGGCGGCGCGCAGCGACATGATCGGCGCAACGCTCTATCTGGTGGGTAAGGAGGCCGATACCGGCGAATATGTGCGCGACGCCAACGCCTGCTCGATGTGCAAGCGGCAGATCATCAATGCGGGAATCCTCCGCGTTGTGATCCGGGAAACCAGAGAGAGCTTCAAGGTGATTGATGTCGATCGGGACTGGGTGCAGAAGGATGATTCGTTGGAGATGCCGGAGGATTATTGAGCGTCCGTCCGGCCCGGGCAACGCCGCGCCGCAGCAGGCGCAGGGGCGGGCGCCTGGCCGGTTGTGACGATCGTGGCCGCCGTGGCGGTGGTCGCGGCGGTGGTGCTCGCGAAGAAAAAGAAGTGAGCCGCCGCTGCAAATTGTGGCAAAATGCATTGCGCGGGGCGCGGCCTTTCAGGGGGCTGCGCTCCGCTTTTGCGTACCGGTGCGGCGCACGGCGGAGACCTAAAGAAGCGCCGGTTTCCATAATAAGCGGGAAAAGCCGGTACGGTGCGCGGCCGATGCCTGCGCGCCGCACCGGCTTGAACATTTGTCCTGCCCGTTTCCGCGCGCGGCCATAAGTATTGACGGCGATCTTTTGCGTTTGGTTGCTGTCCGTTTCCAATCGAGCCTACCCTTGGCGGCCAAAGGAAACACGGTTTTTGTGATGCCAAACAGATGGCCGGCTGCGCTTTCCTTGTCCGCGGGCGAGCGCCCGGCTGCCTCGTCAGCGAGGCCTGCGCCCGTTTTCCACCCGAAAAACGCTATGGCCCCAGCAGTGAAAGGAAAGAGGCGCCGACAAGGCCGCAGCAGGACGGCGGACGCGCCAGAGTGCGCCATCCCGGTTTTTATGAAACGAGACGCCCGCGGAATGCGCGTACGCGTCCGTTCCAGCCACCGCTGGACGCGTTGCCCCTTGTTCACCGAGGGTATGAGCCCGTTTGGGTTAAACGGGGACTCCGCAAAGCGCCCCATGGCCGCTTTCGGCTTTGCGGGTATCGAATAGAGTCCTCTGTTTCCCATCCATTGGAAATTCGCTGCTGTCGCTGGGCGAAAAAGGCTTGACGTGCGCGACGGGAATATATTAAGATAAATACAATATGAAAGGAACATAAGCTGCAGGCGGCCCTGCGGATTGCCTGCGCAGTGCCGGCACACCACAGGACACTGTGGGCGCGGAAGAAACCCCATCCTTTGCGGCCGCACACAGGAGACAGGAGAGGATGCAAATGGAGAAAAAACAAACGCTTCGCCAGCCGCAGCTGACGATGATGACGACCGCGGAGCTGCGCCCGCTGGGCTGGCTGCGCCGGCAGCTGGAGATTCAGGCCGCGTCGCTCAGCGGCCATCTGGACCAGTTCTGGCCCGATATTCAGGACAGCAAATGGATCGGCGGCAACCGGGAAGGCTGGGAGCGGGTGCCGTATTGGCTCGACGGCTTTATTCCGCTGGCGTTCCTGCTGGAGGATGAGGACATGCAGGCGCGTGCCCGGCGCTATGTCGACGCCATCCTGGCGGGGCAGCGCGAGGACGGCTGGATTTGCCCGTGCGAGGATCGCGACCGCGGCGGTTACGACACCTGGGCGGCGCTTCTCATCGGCAAGGTGCTGACCGTATGGGCCGACTGCAGCGGGGACGAGCGCGTGGAGCCGGCGCTCTCGCGAATGCTGCGTAACCTGCAGGAGCATCTGAGCTATCATGCGCTGTTTGACTGGGGCCGCTTCCGCTGGTTTGAGGGCCTGGTTCCCGTTTATTGGCTTTACCGCCGCACGGGGGAGGATTGGCTGCTCTCCCTTGCGCATCAGCTCAAAGCGCAGGGCTTTGACTATGACGCGCTGTTTGAAGGCTTTGACAACAGCATTTTCACCGGCTTTCACCACAGCTGGAGCTTCCAGAAGCATACGGTTAACCTCGCCATGGCGCTCAAGTCCGGCGCGCTGTATAGCCTCCTGTCCGCGCATGAGGAGCATACGCGCACAGCCTCGCTTATGCTGGAGAAGCTGTGGAAGTACCACGGCACCGCCATCGGCCTGTTCACAGGGGACGAGACGCTGGCCGGCACCGGTCCTACGCAGGGCACCGAGCTGTGCGCCGTGTGCGAGATGCTTTATTCGCTCGAATGGCTGCTGTCGATTACCGGGGAGGTCAAGTGGGGCGACCTGCTGGAGCAGATCTGCTTTAACGCGCTGCCGGCTACCTTCAGCCCCGATATGTGGACGCACCAGTATGACCAGATGGCCAACCAGGTGCAGTGCTCGCGGATCCCGCAGGAGCACGTGCATTTCACGGACAACAGCGGCGAAGCGCATCTGTTCGGACTGGAGCCGCATTTCGGCTGCTGCACCGCCAACCTCAGTCAGGGATGGCCGAAATTCGCCTTGTCGGCCTTCATGAAGGGGGCGGATGGGCTGTATTCCACGGCGCTGGCGCCCTGCGAGGTGCGTTACGGCGCGGCGAAGGTGCGCCTGGAGACGGAATACCCGTTCCGCAATACGCTGACCTATACGGTGGAAGCGCCCACGCCGCAGCGCTTCGCGCTGTATATCCGCATCCCCGGCTGGGCCAAACGTGCCGTGGTGGATGGAAAAGAGGTCGAGGCCGGCACGTTTGCCCGCCTTGAGCGCGAATGGACGGGCACATCCACCGTGTCGGTGACGCTGGAGGCAGAGACGGAGTTCTGCCCGCGGCCCAGCGGCCTTGTCGCGATCCGCCGCGGTCCGCTGTTTTATTCTCTGAAGATCGGCGCGCGCTGGGAGCCTATCGATTACGGGCCGGAGGAGAAGATCAAGGTGTTCCCGCATGGCGATTATGAGGTGTTCCCCACGACGCCCTTTGCCTACGCGCTCACCAGCCGCGCGCTGCGGTTTGAGGAGCGTCCCCTCGGCCAGTTCCCGTTTGACGACCGCACGCCACCGGTGGTGGCCCATGCGCGCGCGGTACCGGTCGACTGGCGCGCGAGCGAATACGGCGTGCTGGAGAACGCGCCCCGCAGCCTCGCGCCGATGGGGGCGGAGACAGAAGTGGAGCTGGTGCCCTATGGGACGACCACGCTGCGCGTGACGGAGCTGCCGCTGCTGGAGCGCGATTGAGGGGAAACGCCCGGCTTGCGGCGGATTCTCTGGCCGGCGGCCGCGCACATGGCGCGGCCGCCGCTTTGAGGCGGGCAGAGAGACGGAAAAAGGAGAGCGGGGATCATGTCCTTTTCGTTGGAAGTTAAGCAGACGCTGTGCGGCATCGCGGAACAGAAGGCGTGCTGCGAAAAGGCGGAGCTGTACGGCATGCTGCTGTTTTGCCAGCAGTTCGGCGCCATGTCCGTGCGTATGCAGACGAGCAGCGGCGCGGTGGCCGAGCGGCTGGAGCAGGCGCTGCTCGCGCAGACGGGCGTGCGCCTGGAGCATAAAACCACGCCGCATCGCCGGGAGGGCGAATTCACGCATGTGCTGCGCACCGCGACCCGCGCCGACGCGCGCGCGGTGCTGGCCTATTTCGGGCATTCGGCGTCCGAGATTTCGCTGCGGCTGAATTTGGCGAATCTGGAGGAGGAATGCTGCGTCTGGCCGTTTTTGCGCGGGGCGTTTTTGACCTGCGGCATGGTGACCTCCCCGCAGAAAAATTACCGGCTCGAACTCATTGTGGCGCGGCGGTTCCTGGCCGATGCGCTCGCCAAGCTGCTCGCCGACTCCGGCCTGCCGCCGCTGGAGACGGTGCGCGGCAACAGCATTGTGCTGTATTATAAGGACAGCAGCGCCATCGAGGATTTCCTCACGGCGGTCGGCGCGATCGCGCCGGCGCTGGAGCTGATGAACGTCAAGGTGTATAAGGATCTGCGCAACCGCGTCAACCGCATCAGCAACTGCGAAACGGCCAACCTCACCAAAACGGTGCGCGCTTCCTCCGAGCAGGTGGAGGCGATCTCCTATCTCAGCGCGCACGGCGGCCTGCGCCAGCTCCCGCCCGAGCTGCGGGAAGTCGCGCGGCTGCGGCTGCGGCATCCGGAAGCCAGCCTGAGCGAGATCGGGCAGATGCTGTCCGCGCCGCTGTCGCGCTCGGGCGTCAATCACCGCTTGAAGAAACTGCAGGAACTGGCGGCAGAAGCGCGCCAGGCCCGGGAAAAGGCCGCGGGAGAGGCGCGGCCCGTTTTGGAGAAGAAAAATTGAGCGGCGCACA
Source organism: Candidatus Tabaqchalia intestinavium (assembly GCA_904420005.1). Lineage (GTDB taxonomy): Bacteria > Bacillota > Clostridia > Oscillospirales > CAJFTT01 > Tabaqchalia > Tabaqchalia intestinavium. The sequence continues at coordinate 30,529 of CAJFTT010000047.1, forward strand.
AGCAGAGAAAAACGCCGGGGAAGAAATGCAGCCGTTTCTTCCCCGGCGTTTTGTCAGCGCGCGCTTATGGGTTCGATCCTGTCGCAGACGCCGGAAAAGGGCGAGCCGATCGTTTTCATTCTGCCGCACACACTTGAAAAAAATGAAAATGCATCGCTGGCGACTCTATGGAGAGGGTTCCATATCCCGCTCGATCGCGAATGGCGCCCGCGCTGGGGCCGGTTCTGGTCAGGCGAGGGAATGCCGCATCGTGACGGTCCCGTCCTCCAGGCGTTTCCACAGGAATTCGCCGTGCTCCAGCGTCATGTAAGAATGGGGACTTTGCTCCTTCGGGATAGAAACCGAACCGGGATTGAGATACAGCAGATTGCCGATCATTTCACACCGGGGAACATGCGTATGCCCGTGCAGCACAATGTCGCCCGGCTGCAGGGGCGGCGGATTGTGCTCGTTATGGATATGGCCGTGCGTCGCGAAGAGCAGCCGCCCTTCCAGCGGCAGCAGGCAGCTTTCCGCCAGCACGGGGAACGGGAGCACCATCTGGTCCACCTCGCAGTCGCAGTTGCCCCGCACGCAGAAAATGCGCCCCGCCAGCGGCGACAGCAACGCGATGACCTCTTTCGGCGCATATTCCGCCGGCAGGTCGTTCCGCGGCCCGTGATACAAAATATCGCCCAAAAACAGCAGCCGGTCGGCTTCCTCCCGCTCGAACGCAGCGAGCATTTGCCGGCAGTAGAACGCCGAGCCGTGCAGATCGGATGCGATCATCCATTTCATCCTGCAATCCTCCTTTGACGGCACAATGCGGTTAGGTGCCATATGTGCGCATTATAGCATGCATAGGGCAGAAAAGCAACGTGTGCGCGCCGCTGCCGGGAAGCGGAGGCCGCCGGGGCTGGAGATGAAAAAGGATAAGGTTTGTCGGGGAAAAATGCGCAGGGAATGTAGGTTTGTCAAACATCTTGTACAGTCAGGGAAAGGAAAAAAGCAGCGAGTTTTTCTTTCGGAGAGAGCCAGCCAAGGGGACGC
>CAJFTT010000048.1 GCA_904420005.1 Candidatus Tabaqchalia intestinavium
CCCTTGGCTGGCTCTCTCCGAAAGAAAAACTCGCTGCTTTTTTCCTTTCTCTGACTGTACAAGATGTTTGACAAACCTACAAATTTTTTGCAGCGATGCGCCCGCCTCGTTCGTCGCTAAAATCTAATGCAGTGCAAAGAAAGGAGATTCCCCATGGAATGCGCCGGAACCTACAACACAGCCCAAATTTTCGCTGAGACCGTCGACCCCGCAGCGCTGGATCAGATCGAACTGCTGTGCAATCTCCCCTTCTCCCAAGGCAGCCGCATCCGCATCATGCCGGATGTGCATGCCGGCGTGGGCTGCACCATCGGCACCACCATGACCGTCACAGGCAAGGTCGTTCCCAACATGGTCGGCGTGGACATCGGCTGCGGCATGGAAACTCTGCAAATTGCAGGCAAGCGGTTCGAGCTGCAGCAGCTCGACCGGCTCATTCATGCGCAGATTCCTGCCGGGATGCGGGTCCGCACGGCGCCGCACGCGCTGGCGGAGGAGATCGATCTGTCGCAGCTGCACTGCGCCGGAGAAATCCGGCTCGACCGCGCTTACCGCAGCATCGGCACGCTCGGCGGCGGCAATCATTTCATCGAGGCAGATATCGATGAGGACGGCAACCGTTACCTCGTGCTGCATTCGGGCAGCCGGCACCTGGGCGTGGAGGTCGCGAATTTTTACCAGCATCAGGCGTTTCTCGCCTTATCTGAAAACGAGCGGCGCGAGCTGGAGGAAGCTGTGACAGCGGCAGGCAAAAAGGCCGGCCTCGCTTCTGCTCTGGCATATGTGTCCGGCGACCTGCTGCGCGACTACCTGGACGACATGCGCATTACACAGCACTTCGCCTCGCTCAACCGGCAGGCAATGGCGCATGAAATCGTGCGCGGCATGAAGCTCGATGTGGTGACGCAATTCTCCACCATTCACAATTATATTGATCTTGACGCCGGCATCCTGCGCAAGGGCGCCGTTTCGGCCCGCGCGGGCGAAACGCTGCTCATTCCCATCAACATGCGCGACGGCAGCCTGCTGTGCCAGGGGCTTGGCAACGAGGACTGGAATCAGTCCGCACCGCACGGAGCGGGCCGCCTGCTCGGCCGCGCCGCGGCGAAGGAATCCTTCACGGTTTCGCAGTTCAAGCGGGAAATGCGTGGCATTTATTCCACTTCTGTCAACAAGGAGACACTCGACGAATGTCCCATGGCGTATAAAAGCCTGGAGGAAATCCTCCGCAATATCGCTCCCACCGCGCGGGTCATTACGCGGCTGCGTCCCGTTTATAATTTCAAAGCCAGTGAATCGGCGAAATAAGCTGCCGATGCCGTTGCTTTTCCTCGCTATCCGCTGCGGTGTCGGCGGGGACTCTCGTCAAAATCGGCCTGCAAACAGAAGTTGTTTGCAGGCCGATTGCTTTTCTATACACGGTCGAGCTTTCATTTCTCCACTGTCCGGCGGCCGAAATCAAACCGACGAAACCGCGTCCCCTGATGCGTCAGCAGCCCAGCGCTGCCCTCCGGCACAGCGCGGTACACCCGCCCGGACACGCAGCAGCGCAGCTCCCCGGATTCGAGCGCAAACACCAGCGTCAGCGTCTCCTGCACGCCGCCGCCCGCATCCGTATGGGTATTGGCCACTTTCCGCACCAGCCGGGCGGGCTCGGTCACGACCGGCGCCCGCTCATTCTGCACAAACTGCGCAACGCCCTGGATAAGCACGCCCAAAAACAAGCAGGCAAACAGCAGCAGAAACACCGGCAACAGACCCACCTCCCGGCAAAGCGATTTTTTCCCGGCGCGCGAAAGCTTTCCATGCGCAAAGTATAGCATAAATGTCCGCCGGACGCAACGCTGCCCGGCCATAACGGGCCGCCGGGACCTGCTCCATCTGCGCGCGGCGAAGGATAATTCTGCGGCCAGGCTCATAGACATGAAAAAAAGGCTTGCCCGGCCAAGCCCCGGCAGCCTTGCAAGGAGAGCGGGATCGCATGCGACAGATTCGGATCTTTTTCGACGCGCTGGCGGCGCTGTGCGGCCTTTGTCTGCTGACGCTGCTCGCGCTGGTGGCGCCGGCGGCGGCCGGGCTGCGGCCGGCCGTCGTGCTGACCGGCAGTATGGAGCCTGCCTATCCGGTCGGCGGCGTGCTCTATTACCGCCCGGTCCAGCAGGAAGAAATCGCGGTGCGCGACGTGCTCGTTTTCCGCGCGGCGGACGGCACGCTCATTTCCCACCGCGTCGAGCGAATCAACGCCGACGGCACTTATACGGTGCGCGGCGACCGCCTGCCGCAGGCGGATCCCACGCCCATCGCTTTCTCCAGCGTGGAGGGCCGCGCCTGCGCGCTCTGTCTGCCGTACGCCGGCTATTTTCTGCGCTTCATCCTGCAGGACTGGGTGCTTTCCGTGATGCTTTTCGTCCTCGCACTCAAAGCCATCCTGCTGCTGTGCGAGCGCCGCGGCCGCCATGGATGTGACAATATTTCTGCTCTGCGAGATCCAGTTGCATCCGAGCGCATGGGAAAACCGTGATATTACCGGGGCAATATTTCCCCGCCGCGGCCACACACAGCCAGGCTTGCGTCTCACGGCAGGCAGACGCCGCTAAACAGGCATCGGGCCATGGGGTTCTAGCTCCTCCTCGGTCCTGACACAAAGATGCGCCGGGCGGAAGCAGGGACGGCGGCGCCGAATGCCTTTTCCATGCCGGGGAAAGCGCGCCGCAGCAGCAGGTTTCAGGCTGAAAGCGGGTCAAAGCAACAACGAAACGCTGCGCAGCAAAAAGCAAAGCGATAACCCCACCGCCGTCGGAATCACCATAGACAGCAGCATCCACTTGACGCTGCCGGATTCCTTGCGGATGGTCAGGCAGGTCGTCGAGCAGGGCCAGTGCATGAGCGAGAAGAGCATCACGCAGGCAGCCGTCACCCAGGTCCAGCCGTTGTCCACCAGCAGCACGCGCAGCGCGTCGAGGCTTTCGTAACTGGTGAGGGTACCGCTGGCCATATACCCCATCATAATGATGGGCAGCACGATTTCATTGGCGGGAAATCCAAGAATAAACGCCATCAGAATTACACCGTCCATGCCAAACAGACGCGCGAAAGGATCGAGAAACGCCGTGCAGTGCGCAAACAAGCTCATATCCCCTACGGTGATATTGCTTAACAGCCAGATCACAAGGCCGGCCGGCGCCGCGACCGCCACCGCGCGCCCCAGTACAAACAGCGTCCGGTCGAGCACCGAGCGCACCAGCAGCTTGCCGACCTGCGGCCGGCGATACGGCGGCAGCTCCAACGTGAAAGACGACGGCACGCCGGACAGGATCGTGCGCGACAGCAGACGGGAGACGAGCAGCGTCATCACCACGCCCAGAAGAATGACGCCGGTGAGCGCCAGCGCGGAGGCAACGCTGCCGAGGACCCCGGCGGATGCCGTGATAAAAAACATCGACAGAATCGCGATGAGCGTCGGGAACCGGCCATTGCAGGGGACAAAATTATTGGTCAGCATGGCGATCAGCCGTTCGCGGCGGGAATCGATGATCCGGCAGCCCACCACGCCCGCCGCATTGCAGCCGAAGCCCATGCACATGGTGAGCGCCTGTTTGCCGCAGGCGCCGGACTTTTTGAAGAACCGGTCAAGATTGAACGCGACTCGAGGCAGATACCCGAGGTCCTCCAGAAACGTGAACAGCGGAAAAAAGATCGCCATTGGCGGCAGCATCACGGAGACGACCCAGGCCATCACACGGTACACGCCCTGCACGAGCGCGCCGTAAAGCCAATCGGGCGCATGGGCCCAACGGAAGAAGTCCGTCAGCCATCCTTCGACAATCCCCGCGCCCTGCGACAGCCAGTCGGACAGGAAATTCGCGCCTGTGATCGTCAGCCAAAACACCAGCGCGAGCAGCAGGAGCATCGTCAGAAGCCCCGTCACCCGCCCGGTGAAAATTTTGTCGAGCATCCGGTCACGGCGCATGGGGTCCCCCCGCTCGAAGCGCACAGCTTCCCGGCTGATTCCTTCCGCTTTGCGCACGCAGGCCGCCGTCACCAGGTCGACAAACCGCTCCGCCCCGATCCCCGCGGCGCGCAGCGTCCGTTCGGCCTCCTTCTTCGCGCCCGCCACCGCGCCGGTTTGCAGCAGCGACGCGCCGAGATATGTATCGACGGAACGCAGCAGCGACTCGTCCCCTTCCAGCAGCTTGAGGGACAGCCACCGTGCCGGCAGCCTGCCGTGCACAGCCCGCTCCACTGCCGGCGTGAGGAGCGCGAGCGCCTGCTCAATCTCGCGGGGATACTGCACAGTCGACGCTGCTGGCGGCTCCTGCTCCATCACCCGCTCTACCTGCCGCATCAGTTCTTCCAGCCCCTTGCCGCTGCGGGCGCCTGTCGCGACGACCGGCGCCCCCAATAGCTTAGACAGCCGCTGCACGTCCACCCGAATATGTTTTTTCTCGGCCTCATCGATCAGGTTGACACACACCACCACGCGGGAGGTGATCTCCTGGGTCTGCAGCACCAGGTTGAGGTTGCGCTCCAGGCAGGTCGCGTCACAGACGACAATCGCGGCGTCCGGTTCTCCGAAGCACAAGAAATCGCGCGCCACCTCTTCCTCTGCGGAGTGCGCCATAAGCGAATAGGTCCCCGGCAGATCGACGAGAACAAAGGTGCGCCCGTCCCGCTCGCACTTTCCCTGCGCGTTGCTGACCGTTTTGCCCGGCCAGTTGCCGGTGTGCTGGTTGAGGCCTGTCAGAAAATTGAATACCGTGCTTTTCCCCACGTTGGGGTTGCCCGCCAGCGCAACGACCTTTTCTCCCGGCTGCCTTTGTATGCTTTTTGGGCTCTGCACCATGCGCAGTCCCGTCGACTCTCCCGTCAAACCCATGCGTCCCACTCCTAATTGTGCATGATTTTGTTCAAGAACACTCCCCGCGCACCAAGATCTGGGAAGCGTCCTCCGCGCGCAGCGCGATGACCGCGCCGCGGATCAGATACGCCACCGGGTCGCCGGCCGGGCTGCGCTGCAGGCATTGCACCGTGGTGCCCTCGATCAACCCGATGTCCTGCAGCCGCCGACGCATACTGCCGACGGACAGCAGGCCGTCGACCCGCGCCGTGTTTCCCTCTTTGAGTAAATTGAGCGTTGTCACCTTGTCGTCCATTTTCTTAAAATCTCCTTTTCCTTTCCGATGCGGAATTTTTGATTCCCATAGCCAGTTTATGCCCGCGCCGAATCCGCTGTCACTGATCGAGGAGGGTCTCCCTCGGCGCAGGTCCGCGACGCTTTCGTCTTTTCTCCCGATTTTATGCGCCGCCGCAATAAATAAAGATTGAAATTTCCTCCAGGGCTGGTATATAATACATAATAATACCCCGCATATGACGCAAAGGAGGAAGTTTCATGAGCAAACCTACGTTCTATATCACCACGCCGATCTATTATCCGTCGGACAAGCTGCATATCGGGCATGCCTACTGCACGGTCGCGGCTGACGCGATGGCGAGGTATAAGCGAATGCGGGGGTATGACGTGATGTTCCTGACCGGCTCGGACGAGCACGGGCAGAAGATCGAGCGTATCGCGACCGAGAAAGGCGTCACGCCGAAGGAATATGTCGATGACATCGTCGCCGGCATCCGCGAGCTGTGGAAGCTGCTCAACATCTCCAACGACAAATTCATCCGCACGACCGACGACTATCACGAGAAGGCTGTGCAGAAAATCTTCGAGGAGCTCTATCGCCGGGGCGATATTTATAAGAGCGAATACGAGGGCTGGTACTGCACGCCGTGCGAGGCTTTCTGGACGGAGCATCAGCTCAAGAACGGCAAGTGCCCCGACTGCGGGCGCGAAGTCGAGCGCACGCGCGAGGAGAGCTATTTCTTCCGGCTGTCGGCCTATGCCGACCGTCTGCTGCAATATTATGAGGAAAACCCTGATTTCATCGAGCCGGTTTCCTGCAAGAACGAGATGATCAACAACTTCATCAAACCCGGGCTGGAGGACCTGTGCGTTTCGCGTACGAGCTTCCGCTGGGGTGTGCCTGTGACGTTTGATGACAAGCATGTGATCTACGTCTGGATCGACGCCCTGTCGAACTATATCACAGCGCTGGGCGCGTTCGGCGAGGACGACAGCCTTTTCCGCAAATACTGGCCGGCGGACATCCATCTCGTCGGCAAGGAGATCGTGCGGTTCCACACCATCATCTGGCCGGCCATTCTGATGGCGCTGGATCTGCCGCTGCCGAAGAAAGTATTCGGCCACGGCTGGCTGGTGCTCGACGGCGGCAAAATGAGCAAATCCAAAGGCAACGTCGTCGATCCCGTCAAGCTGTGCGCGCGCTACGGCGTGGACGCCATCCGCTATTTCCTGCTGCGCGAGATTCCCTTCGGCGCGGATGGTCTGTTCTCCAACGAGGCGCTCATCCACCGCATCAATTCCGATCTGGCCAACGACCTGGGCAACCTCATCAAGCGCAGCGAATCGATGCTGCATAAATATTTCGGCGGCCGGCTGCCCGCGCAGCAGACGTCCGGCGCACCGGATGAAGAGCTGACTTCGCTGGCCGGCGAAGTCAAGAAAAACGCCGAGGGCTTCCTCGATCATATGGAATTTTCCAATGCCCTGGCGGAAATCTGGCGGCTGATCTCCCGCGCCAACAAATATATCGACGAGACGCAGCCCTGGATCCTGGCCAAAAACGAGGCGGACGCCCCGCGGCTGGCGCGCGTGCTGTATAATCTTTTCGAGAGCGTGCGTATCGCCAACATTCTGCTCACGCCTTTCATGCCGGAAACGGCGGCGCTGATTCTCTCCCGGCTGGGTACGGACAAAACGGGCTGGGACGACGCCGTGTGGGGCGGGCTGCCGCAGGAATTCACAACCGAGCAGCATGACAGCCTGTTCCCGCGCATTGATGTGGAGACAGAAATGGCCTATCTCAGCGAGATGACCGCCCCCAAGCCCGCAATGAAGAAGCCGGAACTCGCGCCGACCATCGGCATTGAGCAGTTTGCCGCTTCCGAGCTGCGCGCTGCCAAAGTGCTCTCCTGCGAGAAGATCGAGAAATCCGACAAGCTTCTCAAGTTGACCGTCGACCTGGGCTGGGAAACCCGGCAGGTGGTCAGCGGTATCGCGAATTTTTACACACCGGACCAGCTCGTCGGCAAAACGGTGGTGCTGGTCGCCAACCTCGCGCCGGCCAAGCTGCGCGGGGTGGAAAGCAACGGCATGATCCTCGCCGCCGACGCCGGCAAGGAAGTCCGTGTCGTTTTCCTGCCGGACGATATTCCTGCCGGCTCCAAAATCCGCTAGTGTCTGCACGGAGAATAGACGGCGCTCACCTATATCGCTGTCTATTCTCTTGTTGCGTCTATCATCGATTCCAAGGGAGCGAATTGCATCATGGAACAGCATATTACTGCGCATCCCCGCCTGAATCCCTCCCCCACCACCGGCCTATCGGCGCAGGAAGTCCTGCAGCAGCGGGCACGCGGCCTGGGCAATACCCAACCTCCGCATAACACCAAAACAGTCTGGCAGATCATCCGGGACAATACATTCACGCTTTTTAACGCCTTCAACTTCGGCATTGGCCTGTGCCTCGCGCTGGTCGGCGCTTACCGCGACTTATTATATCTCATCGTCATCATCACCAACATCCTTATCGGCATCATCCAGGAGATCCGCTCCAAAAAGATGGTGGAGAGCCTTTCCCTGCTTTCCACCCCCAAAGCGCTGGTGCTGCGCGACGGGCAGGAATCAGAGGTGGCGGTGGATGAGCTGGTGCTCGATGACATCACTGTGCTGCGCATGGGGCGGCAGATCTGCGCCGACGCGGTCGTCGTGACGGGCGAAGTGGAGGTCAACGAGGCGCTGCTCACCGGCGAAGCGGAATCGATCCGCAAGCAGCCGGGCGATCTGCTGCTCTCCGGCAGTTTCATCGTCAGCGGCAAATGTCACGCGCAGGTCGAGCACGTCGGCGCGGACAATTATGCCGATCAGATCGCGCGCGAAGCGAAGCAATACAAAAAAGTGCATTCCGACCTGATGAATTCGCTCAATCGGATCGTCAAATTCACCAGTGTTTTCATTCTGCCGCTGGGCGTGCTGCTCGTGCTGCAGTCCCTTCTGCTTCGCCATGCCAGCATCTACGACACAGTAACGACAGTTTCCGCCGCGCTGCTGGGCATGCTGCCCAAGGGGCTCGTGCTGCTGACCAGCGTTTCGCTCGCGGTGGGCGTCATCAAGCTCGCCCGGCAGAAAACGCTGGTACAGGAGCTGTTCTGCATCGAGACGCTCTCTCGCGTGGACATGCTGTGCCTGGACAAAACGGGCACCATCACGCAGGGCAAGATGAACGTGACGCAAACTATCCCGCTGGGGCCAGCGCCGCAATTCGACCTGGGAGAAGCCATCGGCGCCTTTACGGTGGCGCTCGACGACAACAACGCCACGTTCCTCGCGCTGCGGGAGCATTTCTCCCATCCTGCCGACTGGCACGCCGTGGCGCAAACGCCTTTCTCCTCGGCACGCAAATGGAGCAGCGTCACTTTCCGCGAAATCGGCACGCTGCTCATCGGCGCGCCCGATATTCTGCTGCGGGGGCAGGATTTCACGCTGCCGGCGCAGATCCACCAGCTGGAAAAGGACGGCTGCCGTATCCTGCTCGCGGCGCATACCGGCGAACCGGTCTCCGGTTCGCTCCCAGCACAGCTGACGCCGCTGGCGGCCATTGTGCTGCAGGATCCCATCCGCCCGGACGCCAAAGAAACGCTGTCCTTCTTTGCGCGCGAAGGCGTCACGCTGAAAATCATTTCCGGCGACAATCCGGCCACTGTTTCCAGCATCGCGCGGCAGGCAGGGCTGGAATTCTGGGATTCCTATGTCGACGCCTCCCAGCTTCAGGATGAAGACGCCATCCGCGACGCCTGCGAAAAATATACGATCTTCGGCCGCGTTTCCCCGTCGCAGAAGCGGCAGCTGGTGCATGCCCTGCAGGAGCGGGGGCACACGGTCGCCATGACGGGCGACGGCGTCAACGACGTGCTGGCGCTCAAGGACGCCGACTGCAGCATCGCGATGGCGTCCGGCAGCGACGCCGCGCGGCAGATCTCCCAGCTGGTGCTGCTGGAATCGGATTTCACCTCCCTGCCGAGCGTCGTCATGGAGGGTCGCCGCGTCATCAACAACATCACCCGTACCGCGACACTTTTCCTCGTCAAGACGATTTTTTCGTTCCTGCTGTCGTTCCTGTCGCTGATTCTCAATGTGCCGTATTCCTTCGTCCCGCTTCAGCTGACGCTGTTGGGCGCCACTATGGAAGGGATCCCCGCCTTTTTCCTCACGTTTGAGCCCAACCATAACCGCATTGAGGGGCATTTCCTTACGCGCGTGCTGCAGCAGGCATTCCCCTGCGCATTGATCATCACGCTCAATATTCTGCTCGTCAACCTGTTTGCCGGGAATCTCGGCCTGGATACAGATCAATGCTCCACGCTGGTCTTTTTCCTCACCGGGTTTGTCTGGTTGATGCAGCTGTTGCGTGTCTGCCGGCCTTTCACGGTCATGCGCGCCGTGTTGTGCGCCGGCATGGCGGCTATCTTCATTCTCGCGAGCTATTTGTTCTTTGATCTTCTGCGCCTGGCGGCGCTGCCGCTGCACGTGCTGCCCTTTGCCGTCCTGCTGGCGGTGATTAGCTTCCCGCTGTTTTACCTGCTTTCGTTCGCCACGCACAAATTCGGCCTCTGGCTGGAACGGCGACGCGCCGAACGCGCCGCCGCGCGATCCTGACGGTCAAAAGCGCCCGCTCTGGTGACGGGCGCTTTTTCTCGCTTTGCAAGGAGTGACGCTCTCATGGCAACCTGGAATCCCTGGCATGGCTGCCGCAAGCTCAGTCCCGGCTGCCAGCACTGCTATGTCTACCGCATCGACGCGCAGCACGGCCGCGACAGCCAACAGGTTGCCAAAACCGGCGACTACGCGCTGCCGCTGCGCCGGCACCGCGACGGACGGTATCATATTCCGCCGGGGGAAACGCTCTATACCTGCCTGACTTCGGACTTTTTCCTCGAGGAGGCAGATACCTGGCGGATCGACGCCTGGAACATCATTCGGGAGCGCAGCGACGTGCATTTCTGCATCATCACCAAGCGTATAGATCGTTTTTTCGTCAATCTGCCGTTTGACTGGGGCGACGGCTATGACAACGTAACCATTTGCTGCACAGTCGAAAATCAGGATCGCGCCGACTACCGGCTGCCATTCTTTCTCGACGCCCCCATCCGGCATAAGGAGATCATCTGCGAACCATTGCTGGAGGCTGTCGATCTCTCGGCCTATCTTTCCCCCGCCATCGAAGCGGTCATTGCAGGCGGGGAATCCGGGGACGACGCGCGCATATGTGATTTTGATTGGATCCTTTCCCTGCGCCGGCAGTGCGCCGCAAGCGGGGTGCATTTCTCTTTCAAGCAGACGGGCGCCCGCTTCGTCAAGGATGGGCGGCTTTATCGCATTCCCCGGAGGCTGCAGCATCGGCAGGCGCGCGCCGCAGGGATCAATTCCTGACCGACCATCTTCGTTTCGCGCGGGTACGTCTCTTCAAAACGGCCGCCGCCCCTTCTTTGCTGCGAGCATGGCGGAGCGACGGAAAAGTACCGTGCGGATTCTTTGCTGTCCGGCCCACAGTGCGTACCCGTATGAGGGTTGTTCTCTTTTCCCTGTATTTTCCCGCAGTACGAACAGTCTACAGCCGCGAGCGAGAGAATCGAAGTCGGCTACTCGTTCGGCCAAAAGCTGTATTTTTTCATGTCTATCAAGGGTATCTGCATACTAACCAATCAAATCCTGTAGGTTTGTCAAACATCTTGTACAGTCAGGGAAAGGAAAAAAGCAGCGAGTTTTTCTTTCGGAGAGAGCCAGCCAAGGGGACGCA
>CAJFTT010000049.1 GCA_904420005.1 Candidatus Tabaqchalia intestinavium
TCCATGTTGAGACGGTTCATGCGTTCCAGCATCTCGCCCCGGCTGCGGCTTTCGATCAGCGCCGCTTCCCGTTCCTGAATCTGCAGATTGATGGCCGCGGCGTTGAGGAAGACAAAGCCCAGCATCCCATAGGCCGCCGCTCCATAGTGCGTAACCTCGGAACTGTCTCCTGTCAGGATCGCTTCGTACAGCAGGCCCGCCAATAGGACAAGAAAGCCGGAGAGCACCAAAATATCCACCGCATTTAGTCTGCGCTGCCGGATATAATAGCGGATGATGCCGAAAGTCAGATACAGCAGATATGGGATGGAAGCATAGTATGCTGCTGTGGAAACCGTGACAATATCCTGCGTAGGCAGCACGCCGATCAGGACCGCAGCAACGGCGGCCATTCCCAGATAGGCGTACAGCGGCCAGTGTTTCGTAGCCTTGGCATACATACATTTCAGCAGCAGAAGGATGGACACCGGCATCAGCATGACGATCAGGATAAAGGTACGGTAAGCAAAATACCAGGAGGTATCTGCCGGGAGCAGGTGGATATTAAAGAAGTTCTGATCCCGCAGCGCCATTACCAGGCAGCAGAACGCCAGACAGAGAAAATCTGCCTTGCGGCGCACTGCCGCGCTCAGCAGGAAGTACAGCATCAATAACAGCAGGCCGCCGCTGACCGACAGGGAGACCAAATCGTTTGCCGCCTTAAACTGCTCCATATTCTGCGGGGTCGAGAGGTAGGTCGGCTGGATATACCCGCCATCCTTATGGACATAGTTGCCATACTGATAGATGATCTCGATCTCTCCGCTTTCTCCGGAAAACATGGGGATGGTCATGTAGCCCACCTGGGGTACAAAATCCTCCGCATTGTCCGCCACCCTGCCAAAGGCCACAACCTCAGAACCGTTGACGAACACGCGGCTGGCATAATCCAGCGAAAAGCTGCAAATGGTGTAATACTGGTTCGGCTGTGCCAGAATCCGCAGACGGTGGGTTCCGTAGGAGGTATTCGAGGCGGATTCTTCCGGGCCGGCTTTCACCGTTGCCGCTCCTGAAGCGAAATCTTCCGATGTATACAACGCCGCCGGGTAGAAGTCCCACTCGTTAGCTATATTGAAAACGCAACTCGAAACATCAGCATCCCGGATATCCAGCATACCGTCCTGTGGTGTGATCCCCTGAATATGGTAAACTCTTTGAGAAAAAACAGCCTGAAGCAGAACCACGCTCAAAATAACAATGGCAACCGGCAAAAACCAGCGAAGCAGCTTTTTGTCTGTGTGGTCAGACCGCAAAGCAAGCCCCCCTTCCTCGGTATTTGTTCCTTATTTTACTTTATCATATAATTGGGACGACCAGGAAAGCCTTACAAAATTGTAAGGCTCATCTTTCTTTTGTCGGAACTGTTTTCTCTTTTATAGCTGTTCATTTACAGCCTTTGTTATGCTTTCTGTAAAATATATCATATTAGGTAATAGCGATGAAACGCCTGAAGTCCTCCGGCCAGTCCGGCCTGACGACCGCTTCCAGCAACTCGTGATTTTCTGCAAAACCTTCAATCAAGCCATCGGGACGGGAAATTTTCCATGCAGCCAGTAGGTGCTTCTGTGCCTGCTGGATCTGTTTTTAAGCTTATATAGCCCATAGCTGCAGATAAATGCAGGTAAATGGCGGGGATCGGGTATCGATCTGCTCCCATCCAAAGGGTAGCCTCCGCGATACCGGCACTTTTGCCGTAGTCCTTTTTCAGATAAAGATAGTGAGCCTGAACATAAAGGGCAAATGCCCGCAGACCAATTGGTAGCAGTGGCAGGAACTCTTCTACCGACAGTATATCTTCCGCCAGCGGGAGGTGCAGAAACATGGAGGAGGTAAATACGGCAAAGGCTTTGAGCGCACGGACATATGGCGCTTTTTCTTCGGCACGCCATGTATTTTTGATTTCTGCCAGTGCGTACCGGGCACGCTGAATCTGACCGGCGGTTAAATTGGCACAGACATAGATAAAGTACGCAGAAAAGCGGTATACTTCATCAGGACAGGTCAGATACAGTTTTGCTTTCTGTATGGCCTTTTCAGGCTGGCCGCTGAAATAATGATATTCTGCAAGCGCAATCTCTTTTTCGGAACTGTCCTCCATCTCGCTGATGTAGTCCAGGCAATGCTCCAACTCAAAAGGCGTGTTCATCAGCGGCATAAATCCCGGGGAAACTTCGGGCTGCGGTCGGGAATTCTGTGAAGCCGGGCGCTCTTTTTCCTTTCGCGGATCCCGCGGCTTCACTGCGCCGGACGGAATAACCCATGATTTCCCGAATTTGCGAACCCCATCGACCCGGCCTTCCGCGCAATATTTCTGCACCAGCCGTTCTGATATCTTCCATTTTTTGCAGTTTTCTGCACGGTGATGTAGTCCATAGGGAACCTCCATATGCCCTCTTGGAGTGTGCGGCAAAACCATTCGCAGTTCCGCATAGTTTTTAATCGTTTTTGAAAAGATTTCTTCCTGTTTTCTATTCGTATACGCGAATGGTTTTTGCTGCGTTTTTTCTGTTCGAATGTGCGTATACTTTTTGCAGTCATTCTCCCGATTTTTCTATTCGCCATTCCGTATAGTTTTATTATATGTGTTTACCCGGCCATTTGCAAGCGGGGAAAAGGCTATGGAGTCAAGGGCAGAGGATATTAGGGCATAGGGGAACAGCCCCGGTGGTTATACGAGAAGAAGAACTACCACCCAAACCGATTAAGGAATTGGTGGTAGTTCTTCTTTAAATGCAAAAACGTTCTTTACCATATAAAGAGTTCGTCTTTGCGCGTTATGGTGGAGGCGAGGGGAGTCGAACCCCTGTCCGAAAACCCATTCATACGGCTTTCTCCGAGTGCAGTCGGTCGTTGGGGATTCCCCTCACGCACGGACGGCCGACAGACCGTGCGCTACGGTAGGCTTCTGCTACATACCTCGTTCCAAAGCCCGAGAACGGGTACGTTCACCGCTCAATGACGCTCCCGTCCCGGCCGCGGTACTCCGGGCGGGAACGGCTGCTTTAATTAAGCAGCAAGTGCAACAGTATTGTTGTCAGTTCAATTTGAAATTGATGCTTTTATAGCGGCGCATCACCGCTACTCGCTTACCCTACTGCAAGATCCCCGTCGAAGCCATTACGCCCCCATGGAAACCGCTCCGTCCCGTCGGAGCATTTTTTATTATATCGGCCGGGCCGGCGTTTGTCAATGGCGCGCTTTGCCAAGTGGCGGCGATATGGGGCGAATCGGGGCGAACGCAAGCGGCGCCCGCTCCCCCTGCGGCGCTCTGCTGCCGCCGACGCTGTTGCAAAAAGCGCGACACACGCTCGCGTCAGGCGCGAGAAAGACCGATCCTCCCAAGGATGCACGGAGAAAACGGGCGCAGAGGCGCCGCGCGCGTCACAGCAGGGTGAAATAATTCTTGCGGAACGTCAGCCGCCCCTCGTCGCGCAGGCGGCAGAGCACGGCGGACAGCGCGCTGCGGTCAGCGGCAAGGTAATCCGCAAGCCCCTGCCGGTCAAACGGGATGCGAAAGCTGCGCGTCCCCTGCCGCGCGGCCTCGTCGGCCAGGTAGGACAGCACCTTGCCGCGCAGCGAACGCTCGGAAAGATGCGCAATGCGCCCGGTGAGAAAAACATTCCGGCGCGCCAGGATGCGGGTGAGATTCGCTGCAAGCGCAGCATGGACCGCGCACCCGCGCGCGCAAGGGGCAAGCAGGCACGCCGCCGGCAGCCACCAAACGAGGCAATCCTCCTCCGCCTGCGCCGAAACGGTCGGCGCGATCCCGCTGCAGGCAAAGGATTCCGCCAGCAGATCGCCCTGCGTCAGGCGGGCGAGCAGCACAGGATTCCCCTGCGGGTCGTCGCGCAGAACATGCACGCAGCCGCGGGCAATCAGGCCAACGTCCGCGCACGCGTCGCCGGCCGTCAGCAGCCGGGCGCGGCGGGGATAGGAAACCTGCCGCGCGCCGATGCAGCGCAGCAGCGCCGGCAGCGCGGCGGGATCGAGGGAGGAAAACAGCGGGGTTGCAGGAAGGTCATGCGGCATACAAAGCCTCCACTTGGGGCGGCCAGTGGACAAAGCCGGCCATTCCCGAATATATTTTTCTGTTTCGTTGTAATTACAACGGATTTTCTTTTTGTATTGTACTATACTCAACGCAGAAACGCAAGAAAAAACAGGAGGGAACCATCATGCTGCGGAGAATCATCCGAATCGACGAAGAACGCTGCAACGGCTGCGGGCTGTGCGCCGAAGCCTGTCACGAGGGCGCTATCGGCATGCGCGACGGCAAGGCGAAACTGCTGCGGGAAGACTACTGCGACGGGCTGGGCGACTGTCTGCCGGCCTGCCCGGTGGGCGCGATCTCCTTCGAGGAGCGGGAAGCCGCTGCGTACGACGAGGCAGCGGTGCAGGCGGCCAGGCGGCAACCCGCAAACGCGCAGAAGGGCGCGTGCGGCGCGGAGGAAGGCGAAGGGCCGGCGCACGCCGGCGGCTGCCCGGGCGCACGCGCACGCGAGCTGCGGCGCGGCGCGCCCGTCTGCGCCGGCACGGCGGAGGAGGACACCGGCAGCGCGCTGGGGCAATGGCCGGTCCAGCTCAAGCTCGTGCCGGTGCGGGCGCCATATTTTTCCGGCGCACATCTGCTGGTGGCCGCCGACTGCACGGCTTTCGCCTGCGGGGACTTCCATACGCGCTTCCTGCAGGGGCGCATCGCGCTGATCGGATGCCCCAAGCTCGATTCCATCGATTATACTCAAAAGCTCGCCGCCATCCTGCGGGAAAACGACGTGCGCAGCCTGACGGTGGTGCGCATGGAGGTTCCCTGCTGCGGCGGTATCGCGCGGGCCGCGCAGCTGGCGCTGGCCCAGAGCGGGAAAACGCTTCCTCTGCGCGTATGGACGATTGCAACGGATGGGCGCGTGCTCGACGCCGGGGACTGACGCCCCTCTCCGCCGCGCTGTCAATCCCGCTACGGCGGCCGTTTCTCTTTGCCCTGCCCGCACTCCGCCGCCGGACAGCCCGCGCAATCCGCCCCGGGATTTTCGAGCCGATCTTCCCTCGCGGCCACATGGCAGCTTTCCCGGCGCGCCGGGCCGTTTTGCCTGCCAGGCCGGTCAGCGCACAGCGAAAGGCGGGACGGTCGGCGCGGCTCCCGCGGCGGCGTGCGGGACTTTCCCCGCTTTGAAACCGGCGGAGGCGAGCCGGTCGCCTGTCTTCACCGGCGGCGCCGTTTCCTGCCGGCCGCCGGCCTCAACGCCGCCCCAGGGGGAACCGGCTTCCCAACGCGGCAAAAGCGCCGCGATCCAGTGAGATGGATCGCGGCGCTTTTGTATAAGCAAGGACAAGGCACAGGGCCGTCACGACAGCCGCATCTTGAAGTCCTCGTACCCGAACTCGCGCACGACACGCGCGCCTTCACGGGCGTTATAGACCACGATGGCCGGCAGCGGGATGCCGTTGAAGGTATTGTTCTTGACCATGGTATAATGCGCCATGTCGCACAGCAGCAGGCGGTCGCCGGGGCGCAGCGGCGCGTCGAAGGAATAATCCCCGATCACATCGCCCGCAAGGCAGCTCGGCCCGCCGAGGCGGCAGGTCCAGGCGCGCTCGCCCGGCTTGCCCGCACCGACGATCTCCGGCCGGTAGGGCATCTCCAGCACATCGGGCATATGACAGGCGGCGGAGGTGTCGAGAATGGCGATGGGCATGCCGTTATACTGCACGTCGAGCACCTGGGTACATAAAAACCCGGTGTTGAGCGCGACGGCCTCCCCCGGCTCGAGATAGACCTCCAGCCCGTATTTCTCACGGAACCGGCGGATGCAGCCGACCAGCCGCGCGACGTCATAATCGGGGCGGGTAATGTGATGCCCGCCGCCGAAATTGATCCATTTCATGCGGGGGAAAAAGCGGGAAAATTTCTCCTCGACCACCGCGAGCGTGCGCTCGAGCGTATCGGAATTCTGCTCGCACATGGTATGAAAATGCAGCCCTTCGATGCCGTCCAGCGCCTCCGGCTCGAACTGCGCGAGCGTGGCGCCCAGGCGCGAATGCGCGGAGCAGGGATTGTACAGATCCGTTTCGATTTCGGAATACTCGGGATTGACACGGATGCCGCAGCTGACCGGCCGGCCGCTCGCCGCGACCGCCCCACGCCAGCGTTTCCACTGCGAGAAGGAATTGAACACGATATGGTCGCTATACTGCAGGATGCCGGGAAATTCCTTCTCCGAAAAAGCGGGCGCGAAGGTGTGTACCTCCTTGCCCATTTCCTCCCGGGCGAGCCGCGCCTCGAACAGCGAGCTTGCCGCCGCGCCGGCGAGATAGCGCCCGATAAGAGGATAGAGCGCGAACAGGGAGAAGCCCTTCTGCGCGAGCAGGATCCTGCATCCGGCCTCCTCCTGCACGCGCCGCAGCAGGGCGAGATTTTGGGTGAGCAGGTCTTCGTCCACCACATAGCAGGGGGTGGGCAGCGCGGAAAGCTCCATCTTCATGCGGCATCGCTCCTTCGTTGATAAACAGCCCCGTTCCCCGGCGGGGCAGGGCGGTCATTTGTGATATTTCGCGCCTGCGAGGATGGAATAGGCGCGGTAGAGCTGCTCGAGCAGCATCACGCGGAACAGCTGATGCGGGAAGGTCATTTCGCTCACGGACAGGCGCAGCGCCGCCGCGGTCTTGACGGCCGGCGCGAGGCCGAAGGAGCCGCCGATGACGAAGCTCACGCCCCGCGCGCCCTCGACGGCGGCTTTCTGCAGCCAGGCGGCGAACCGCTCCGAGGGCATCTGCCGCCCCTCGATGCACAGCGCGACCAGCAAATTGCCCGGCGGCACGGCGCGCAGGATATCCCGGCCCTCCGCCTCGAGCGCGCGGGCGATCTCGGCCGGCGACGGATCGGCCGGCAGCCGGGCTTCCCGGATCTCCAGCGTTTCCAGCGCGCACAGCGGCGCCAGGCGCTTTTGATATTCCGCGGCGGCCTGCCGGAGGTAAGCCTCCTTCAGGCCGCCGACGGTGATGAGCTGAATCTTCTGCATGGGCTTATCCCAGCGCGCGCAGGCTCTCTTCGAGCTTGGCGAGCTTCTCCTCAGCGCGGCGCAGCTTCTCGCGCTCGGCGTCGACGACGGCGGCCGGCGCCTTGGCGACGAAGGCTTCGTTGGCGAGCTTGCCCTGCGTGCGGCGGATCTCATCCTCGGCGGCGGCTTTCTCCTTCGCGAGGCGCGCGCGCTCCTTCTCCCGGTCGACGAGCTCGTCCATCGGGATGAAAATTTTCGCCCCGTCGATGACGATCGTCACGGCGTCCTCCACCGCGAGCGACTCGCCCACCGCGAGCGCAGAAGCCGAGGCCAGCCGCTGGAAGAACGACTCCGCCGCCGCAAATTCCTCCGTATACGGCGTCTCGATGAATACTTTCGCCTTTTTCGAGGGCGGCACGTTCATCTCCGCGCGGCGGCTGCGGATCGCGCGGATGGCGTCCATCATGCGCTCCGCCTCCCGCTCCTCCTGGGAGAAATCCAGCGCGGGGTCATATTCCGGCCAGGGGCTGACCATGATGGCGCTGCCGTCGTCGCGCAGAGCCTGCCACAGCTCCTCGGTGATGAAAGGCATGAACGGATGCAGCAGGCGCAGCAGCTTGCCGAGCGTATCGGCCAGCACGCGGCAGACCGCCGTCTCGCCCGCGGCGAGGCGGGGCTTGGCCAGCTCGATATACCAGTCGCAGAAGCTGTCCCAGATGAAGTCATAGAGCTTCGTGACCGCGAGGCCGAGCTCGAATTTTTCGAGATTCTCCGTCACGTCGCGCGCCAGGCGGTTGGCCGACGAGACGATCCACTTGTCCTCCCGCGTGAGCGTCTCCGGCAGGCCCGGCTCGAGCGGCTCCTCCGGCAGGTTCATCAGCACGAAGCGCGCCGCGTTCCAGATCTTGTTGGCGAAATTGGCGCTGGCCTTGACGCGGTCGTCGGAATAGCGCATATCATTGCCCGGCGCGTTGCCCGTCGCCAGCATGAAGCGCAGCGCGTCCGCGCCATACTGCGCGACGACCTCCAGCGGGTCGACGCCGTTGCCCAACGATTTGGACATCTTGCGGCCCTGCTCGTCACGCACAAGGCCATGGAACAGCACCGTCTTGAACGGCACCTCGCCCATATGCTCGAGGCCCGAGAAGATCATGCGCGCCACCCAGAAGAAGATGATATCGTAGCCCGTCACCAGCACGTCGGTGGGATAGAAATAGGAAAGCTCCGGCGTCTTGTCCGGCCAGCCCAGCGTCGAGAACGGCCACAGCGCGGAGGAGAACCAGGTATCGAGCGTGTCCTCATCCTGCCGCAGCGCGCCGCCGCAGTGCGGGCAGCGGGCCGGCTCGTCCTTGGCCACGGTGATCTCGCCGCAGTCGTCGCAATACCATGCGGGGATCCGGTGGCCCCACCACAGCTGGCGCGAGATGCACCAGTCGCGGATATTCTCCATCCAGTTGAAATAGATCTTCTCAAACCGCTCCGGCACGAACCGGATGCGCCCGTCGCGCACCGCCTGGATGGCGGGCCCCGCCAGCGGCTGCATCTTGACGAACCACTGCTTGGACACGCGCGGCTGGATGCTGCTGCCGCAGCGGTAACAGGTGCCGACGTTATGGCTGTAGGGCTCGGTCTTGACCAGCAGCCCCTGCGCCTCGAGATCGGCGACGATGGCCTGCCGCGCCTGCATATGATCCATGCCGCAGTACTTGCCGGCGTTTTCATTCATGTGGCCGTCGTCGGTCATCACATCGATGACCGGGAGGTTATGCCGCAGGCCGACCTCGAAGTCGTTGGGATCGTGCGCCGGCGTGATCTTGACGCAGCCGGTGCCGAAATCCTGCTCGACGTATTCGTCCGCGATGATGGGGATCTCTTTGTTGACCAGCGGCAGGATGAGCATCTTGCCCACCAGCGCTTTGTACCGCTCGTCCGCCGGGTTGACGGCGACCGCCGTGTCGCCCAGCATGGTCTCCGGCCGGGTCGTCGCGATCTCGAGATACCCGCTGCCGTCGGCCAGGGGGTAATTGATATGCCAGAAGCTGCTCTGCTGCTCGACGAACTCCACCTCCGCGTCGGAGATGGACGTGCGGCAATGCGGGCACCAGTTGATGATCCGCTCCCCGCGGTAGATCAGGCCCTTCTCATAAAGGCTGACGAAAACCTCCCGCACCGCGCGGCTGCAGCCCTCGTCGAGCGTGAAGCGCTGGCGCTCCCAGTCGCAGGAAAAGCCCATCGTCTTGAGCTGCTCGACGATGCGGCCGGAGAACTTGTCCTTCCATTCCCAGGCGCGGCGCAGAAACTCTTCGCGGCCGACGTCCTCCTTCTTCAGGCCCTCCTTGGCCATGGCTTCCACGATCTTGGCCTCCGTCGCGATGGAGGCGTGATCGGTGCCGGGCAGCCAGAGCGTCTCGAAGCCGCGCATGCGCTTATAGCGCACGAGGATGTCCTGCAGGGTGTCGTCGAGCGCATGGCCCATATGCAGCTGGCCGGTGATGTTGGGAGGCGGGATGACGACCGTGAAGGGAACCTTATCCGGGTTCGGCTCGGCATGGAAATACCGCCCCTCCTGCCAGAAATCATAGATCCGTTTTTCCACTTTCCCGGGCTCATAGCCCTTGGCGAGCTCTCTTCGCATGTTCGTTTCCTCCGCTTTCCGAATTTGATCGCCGCGCACGGCTTCGTCCGCAGCGCTTATCTTTCCCGATTGCCGCTATGTCGGAATCTTTCATTATAAGATTATAAGCGCAAGCGCCGGGCCTTGTCAATAGAAAAGCGCATGGGAAAAGCGGCGCTCCCGGCCGGGA